>DAOWFR010000006.1 GCA_030637925.1 Methanobacteriota archaeon | reverse complement strand
GTTTAGGAATATTATTCATAGCAGCTCTTTTAGAAGTGTTTGTTACACCGGCTATATTCTGAGAAAAAAGAATTCCTTACTCCAACACCTTTAACCTTCCAGCTCTAATCTCAAACACTTCTCCTTCTTTAATAAGTTTTTTAATAAGGGCTTCAGCATCAGGAGCACCACTCCGCTTTATTACTTCTTCAACATCAGCTCCTTCACCACTATCAAGGTCTTTTATGAACTCAAGGATCTTTTGAAAATAATTAACTGGCTGGGGCTCTTCTTTAACCAAGACTCTGGTCTCTTTTTTTGTCTTTTTCATATTTCTTCTTAAGAGCTCAAGTTGAAGCTTTCTATAAACACCCCATTTGTGATTAATCTTTTTGATAATCTCTGGTAGAACATATTTTTCTTCATTATACACTCTGGGCCTTCCAACAACCATTACCAACTCGCCTATGTTTAAATCTAGGAAGGAGTCACTCTCAAAACTCCTGAGCAGAATTCTTCCACTACCATCATCAATAATTACTCCGCCAGCAGGGTCTTTACTAACCACCACCCCTGTAAGGTTAACCCTTGAAATATTACCCAGGTCAGTTGAGAAATAACTAGGATTCCATCCTTCTGTCCTAATAAAGCTTCCTCTTAACAAATCATCAACTATACACATAATTGCTGTTTCTCTCTTAATCTGAGGCATAAAAATCAAATTTATAATTAATTATTTAAGGTTAAATCTTAGATATTACCCCGTGCTTTGGGCTAAAGACATCTCCTGTGCGTTTAAGCTTCTCAATAATCTCATTTGCCTTGTCCTTTTCAACCCCTTTTATTTCTGCTTCTCTCTCAACATCCTCAACAGGGATTTCTTTTCCAAGCACCCTTTCTAACTCATTAATAATCTCTCTTACTATTACAATCTCGTTTCTCTGCGAGGCACTAATACCAGTAACTAACCTATCAATATCAATCTTCCCTGTGTCAGGGTCAAGACCTATCTGGGATAAGCAGTAGTGAACAAGTTCTATAGCTCTTCTAGCATCCTTTTTCAGAACCTTGTTATGAAGCTCTGCTTTTGCACTGGCCTCACTAAGCCTTATAAGAGCTTCTAACTGCCTAGGACTAATAGGTATGGCTCTAATAACTTCTTCTCCTTCACTAACATTACGCATATTAACAAAAAATTCTTTTATCTCCTTTAGAGCAGCATCTGTGAGCTTAGGAAAAACCTTTCTCCTTGCATAAGAAACATATTTTTTTATCATTTCAGAAGCAATCGCAGTCTCTGGTTTTTCAGAACTCTGATGTAATCTCAGAATAAATCCAGCCATTTTCTCATCCTTCTCCTTTTCAGGCAGGTCACGCATAGGGAAGATTAGGTCAAAGCGATTAAGCAGGGTTGTTGGAAGGTCTATCTGCTTTGCAATGAGCTCATAAGGATCAAACCTGCCGAACTTAGGGTTGGCAGCTGCAAGCACAGTGGTTTCTGCTCTTAGAGTTGCTTGGATGTTAGCCTTACTAATGGTTATGGTTTGCTGCTCTAAGCCTTCATGCATAGCACTCTGGTCCTCAACAGTCATTTTGTCTAACTCATCAATACAACACAATCCCTTGTTTGTTAACACAAGCGCGCCTGCTTCCAGAGCCCAGCCTCTAAGGAACTCATCCTTAACCACTGTTGCTGTTAGCCCTGCTCCTGTTGCTCCTTTACCACTAACATACCTGCTCTTAGGCGCAACAACACTAATTCTTTTTAGAATCTGAGACTTACCACTGCCAGGATCACCAACAAGCAGGATGTGAATATCTCCTCTAGTAACATCTCCTCTATCCCTTTTCTTTATAACTCCTCCAAGCATTTGTAAGAGCAAGGCTTCTTTTACTTTTTCATAACCATAAATACTTGGAGCCAGGGAATCTCTTAGTTTTTCAAAAATCCTTTTGTCCTTGGCCATCTCAAGAATCTGTTTTTCTTCTTCTTCACTAATCTCAAGCTCATAAAAGTCTTCTTGTATTGGCTCAATATTATTAGCCTCATTGAACAAGTCAAAACGAGTGGTTCTGACACCACCAATTTCAATAGGAATCTCTTTTATAATCCCGCTTACTTTTATCTTGCCTCCTGGATTGGTTTTTTTATCACTCATAGGACTAACCAGGTCGCTCTTTAAGAAAACATTCAGTCTCTTAGGCTGCTCTCCTCCTTCCAAGTCCTCAGGAGCCTCTTCTAATACTATCTTCTGAGCATCAACCAGTTCTTTTGAGATTAACCTGAATTTTCCTCTCCGTCCACAACTACACCTACTTGGCTCTTTGAACTTGGTATCTAGCTGGAGCACAGTAATGATATTACCGCAGCTAGGGCACTCAAACCTCGCACTAGTCACTTGAGGCCTTACATCGCTTTTCTGTCTTACCAAGCCCTCTATCTCAACCAGTTCTCCAATATGACTGCTTCTAATGTTTCTTATCTGTATTTTCTGAGAATCAGGAGGATTAAAAAATCTTACTTTGAAATTCTTTATGTCTCCTTCAATGTCAAAACCATCAATAGCAAGCTCAGCAGCTTTTATAACCTCTTCTGGTTTTTCAAGCAGCAACTCTGCTAGCTCAGGATTAAACTTTGATAAGGCATTAAAATCTATTTTAAGAAACTTGTGTCCTTTGCTGACTTGCCTTGCCAAATCTTTATAATACTCTGTTTCAATGAACTTATGAAACAGGTCTATTTGTTCTGAAACATCCAACCTAACCACCCTTAATCAATTGAAAAATATTAAATTAAATACAAAAAACCAAAAAAACACTTTATTTCATCACAGCCTTTAAGGTCTCAACTAATTTGTCAAGAGCTGCATGAACCGCTTCTTCTGACTTAGTGCCTGTGCACACAACTTTTCCATTGCTGAACAACAAGAAAGTTGCTTTGGCCTCCATTAACTTATAAACAAGGCCTGGGAATTGCTCTGGTTCATACTCTGTGTTATCAAGCTTCATTGCAAGCACATTAAGATTAAGGTCCATACCAATACTACCACTAGCAACAATGTTCTGAATATGAATTTTTGGAGTTATGGTAATCTTTATCCCAATCTTTTTCAAGCTCTCAATAATCCTATCAATACTCTCCTGAACCTTTTCCATACTCCTGGCTCCTGTGCACACCACTTTTCCAGAGCTGAAAATAAGAGCAGATGTTTTTGGGTCCTTGATTCTAATAACCAAGCCTGGGAATTGTTCTGGATTGTATTCTGTGTTGCTTAGAGTAGCAGCCATCTTCTCAAGAGGAATATCATGTTCTAAGCTGGTAGAGACAACAATATTAACAACCCTGATATCTCTTGGGCCTGCTTCAACATATTTTTCAGAAGGCTTTTTTACAGGTACTTTAATTGGTTTTCTTTTCTTAACCAGTTTCTTTTTTACACCTCTTCTAACTGGCTTTCTGGCTTTTTTTACTTTTCTTACTTGTTTCTTTTTTCTAACTTTTTTCATAACCTTTTTCTTTATGCGTTTTTTCTTAACAGGCTTTTTTTTTAAAACCTTCTTCTTAAAGATTTTTTTCTTTAAAAGTTTCCTCTTAATCCCCTTTTTCTTTTTAGGCTTTTTCTTAGAAACCTTTCTTTTTGTTGCTTTTTTCCTAGTAGTTTTTTTCTTTTTCTTTGCCATTAAAAATCCCTCCAAAAGCTTTTTAGTCGGGAGCTTTATAAACCCTTTATAAAGGGGGAAAACCAAGGCATTTATAAATGCTTTTATCATGCAAAATAATTTTGGCAAAGATTATTTTAGAAAACATAAGCCCCCATGATTTCCTATGGAAACAGCTTTTTTAAGGCTTTTCAAGTTGTAAAACAAGAGAAAAAGCACAAAGTATGCACAGAACACCCCTTTCTTTCCTTTGGAAAAAAGCCTGTTTTAAGCTTTTTCTAATCAAGAGATTAAGATAGAATTAGAAAAGTATAAAAGCATTCTCTGATTAAGCCTTATTATGAGTATTGATGTTGTTATGCCCAAAAACAATGAGGCAGAGCTTTTAGAAATGAGTGAGAAGCTAGGATTCAAAGAGTTAATATTTCTTTATGATGATTTAAAAAAGAAACCAGTAAAGCTTGATTCAAACAAACTAAAGCTTTTCTCAGCAGCTCTGATTAAAAGCACCAAAGAAGTTGATAAGGCTAAGAAGAACTTTGATTTTGTATTTGCGCCTGCGCAAAGAAATTTTTTTGAAAACAAGAATGTCAAGTACTTGATAAATGCAGAAAGCAGCTTAGGAAAGAATTTTCTTTATCAGAAAAGAGCAGGGCTTGATGATGTTATGTGCAGACTAGCAAAAAAAAATAATAAAGTAATTGTTTTTAATACCAAACTTTTATCACAAAACTTATCACAAAAAGATAATGTGCTAGCAAGGATGATGCAGAACGCAAAGTTATGCAGAAAGCATAAAGTAAAAACCCTCATAGCCACTCTTGCTTCAAAGCCATTAGAGATGAGAGCGCCCAAGGACTTGCAAGGCTTTGCAAGGTATCTTAGGTTAGTTACGCTTATTAAAATATTAAAAAGTTATGATTATCGTTAAATTTAAATACTTCTCTTATCATTTTCAGAAACTAGAAAAAAAGAAGGGTGTTTTTTAAGTGAAAAAGAAAGCTTTCTTTATTTTAGTACTTGTTTTATTACTATTCATATTCATCTTAGGCTCTATTATTGTTCTTGCTGATGATAGGTGTCCTCATGGTGTTACGATTTGTGGAATAGATTATAACTGTAGTCAGGTAAGTGATGGGGTTTGTCCTGAGAGTTATGGGGCGAATTGTTGTGCTGATGATTGCCCAATTCTTGACCCTGATTGTGACAAAGCGTGTTGTGTAGATGCTGATTGTGCAGCTACTGAGTTTTGTAATACCAGCACCCACACTTGTAAGACCAATGACCTTGATTATTCTCAAGCAGCTTGTGAGGATGGGGGCTTTACCTATACTGGCACTTATTGCTGTGGAGAATGGGATGATGGTGATAACGAGTCTTATAATGACCTTGACAGTGCTAATGGTGCTTGTTTTAAAGGAGAGCTTAAGCAGAATGATGATTATTTGACATATCAAGAATTTACATATTATGATGTTTTTGTTTTTAATGGCAGTTTTTATGGCTGTGGTTTTGATGATTCCTTATTTAGTCCTCTATCTGGACAAGATCCTCCCTCTTGTGTACCTGATGAAACAGGTGATTGTTTGCAAAGCATGGAAGACTGGCCAAACCCTGGGTTTGGAGGTGCTAACAGGACTAGAGAACCTTTGATAAAAGAAGCTGATTATTGTACAATTCTTGACACTTCTTTTGGCAGTGGCGAAGGTGTTTATTGTTCTTATGTTAGTGCCTGGCTTGGTAATATTGATGGTGGTACCTGGAATGATACTTATGGAGCAAACTTGTCTCATCAGTCTTTTGTGCCTGAGCCCTTAGCTTTAGCAATGGTAAGATCAACTGGGCTTGCTTTGCAGACAGCTCATTGTTGTGAGCCTAATGACTGCTGGGATCCTAGTTTTGATAATAGTGTTGGTGCTTGTATTGGTGAGCAACTAAATGCAAATGCATATTATAAGGTTAATGAGAATACTATTTACAAGTGTTTGAATGGAGAGTGGACAACCGTGGATGCTAGGGGTCAGAGGGATCGCACTGGTTGTTATGTTGGTTATTGTCCTGGGCTTGGCCAGTGCTTGTATGACTGGGAAGGGAATCCTGCACATAACGACAAGACAGGTCCTGATCCTCAATGCATTGCTGATGGACAATATATAATGGATTATTTGTGTGATAATGGTAATTGGACTACTAGGACTAAGAAGTTGGCTTTAAAACTATCCTCTCTTATTGATTATGAGGAGGATGACTTTGTGCTTATGTGTGGGCTACCAGATGAAGTGCTTGTTCATATGCAGTCCCTTGGGACAACGAATAACTATTGTATTCTTAATTATAATGGTCAGAGGATTATAGGAACTACTCTTAATCAGCCCTTGTATGATGCCACTACTCATATTGATTTTATATCTGCTCTTGAATCTAGCTTCTGGATGTCTTATCCTGATTCTGGGATTAATTTTGAGTTTACATGTGATGAGAGTGCAGACGACTTTGATAACTGTGTTGATAATGATTACTTAAAGCTTTATTATGATGATGAGTATAAGATGGTTGTTTTTAGTGATGAGGATGTTGGTGGCCTGACTCCTGGTTTTGGCCAGACTATTTGTGATGCTCTTCCTTTCTGGCTAAAATGGCTTTGTGCTGGACCTTCTGAACTTGAGCAGGACTTAGAAGGGCTTCAGCTTTTTAATAAAGTCTATGCTGCCAGGCTCTGGGACCAGTATATGTCAAGTAAGAAAGAGGTCTTTGGTGTGGCTGAGGAGGTGTGTGAATGGGAAGGTAATACTCGTAAAACACCCTGGATTTACTCGTTTAATTATACAGGTTTCTCAGCAGTAGATTTAAGATATATGATTGATAACATTGTTGCTGATGAGGCGTACATTACATCAGACCAGAAGCATATTTTTATTAAGAATCCTGGAAAGGATGCTTGGACTGCTCTTACCCTTTTGAGAAACACACAACAAGAATAAGGAAAAAATAATGATATTTTTCATTTTTTGAGGCGAATGATTATGAGAAAAGCTGCTTATGCAGGGTTATTTTACCCTAAGACCAGTAATGCTCTGACCAAGATACTAGAAGAGTGCTTTAGTGGAAAACTAGGGCCAGGAGCTCTGCCTAGCAAGCCAAGACCAGGGGCTTTACCTGTTAAAGCAGTGATATGCCCTCATGCTGGCTATGTTTATAGTGGTATGGCTGCTGCTTGGAGTTACAAAGCCTTGGCAGAAGCAAACCTACCAGAACTATTCATACTCATAGGCCCTAATCATAGGACTAATGAATCAGGTGTTTCAATAGAGACTTTTGAGACTCCTCTTGGCTTTGTAAGAGCAGACCAGGACTTTGCAAAAGCCCTTGTAAAAAAAGGCAACATCAAGGTTAATGAGGGGATTCATGCTGATGAGCACAGTCTAGAAGTCCAGCTTCCATTTTTACAGTTTGCTCTTGGTGACAGAACTGAGAAAATAAAAATTCTTCCTTTACTGGCTTCTGATGATCTTGACCTTGACAAAGCAGCAAATGATTTAAAGGAAACTATTAGTGAGCTAAAAACAAAGGTTAGCTTTATTGTGAGCTCTGACTTTACTCATTATGGTCCTAGTTATGGCTATCTGCCTTTTTCAGATGATATTAAGGAGAATCTTTCAAAGCTTGATAAAGAAGCCATAGAATTCATTAGAAAAGGAGATGTAAAAGGTTTTGAAAAATATATTCATGAAACAGGAGCAAGTGTGTGTGGTTATCTGGCTATAATCCTGCTTTTAAAAACAATTACTTTTGATAAGGTTTCATTAGAGCAATACTATACTTCAGGAGATGTGGTTGGTGATTATACCAACAGCGTTAGTTATGCAAGCATTGTGTTCAGGTAAAAAAGAATGAACAAAACCAAAAAAGCTCAAATAACCACGTTTGTAATCATTGGCCTAGTCTTATTAATTGTTTTTATCATCTTTCTTGCTCTTAGGCGAACTGCTAAGCCAGAAACCCAGCGTATTCAGGAGATTCTTAATGAATTAGAAACAGGCAGCATAAAGAATCACATAACCAACTGTGTAGTCCAGATAGCCATGGATGGAATAGAAAGAATAGGTGCTAATGGAGGGGTTATCTATGATTCTGAGGGAGGAAAGATTCCTTTTAATGATAAAGTCTTAGGAGAAAACTATCTTAACTATACTTATCTTAACCAACCCTTTTTTGTGGCTTATGCATTAAGAGAGAACACTCTTTACAACAAGATTGTTTATGAAGCTCCTGGTTATCCTTATCCTGACACACCCCTTGATGGGCTTAACAGTATTTATAACTCTGACTGCCTTTACAATCCTTCTTGTTCTGCTTATGATGGGTTTTATGGCCAGAATGTTATGAGCAAACTCTGCTATCTTGCTCATGAGTCAGGGTGTGAGGGCTTTGCAACAGGTATAGAGATAGGATTAACAATACAAAGGCAGTTAGAAGATTATGTTGCTACTAAACTACCTATGTGTGTTGATTTCTCTGCTTTTACAAGCAGAATGCCTGCTGATGTGCGTGTAGAAGAAGAGCTTGGTGTAGAAGCCAAGCCAGTTGTAGAAGCCAACATCCATGAATCAGAGGTTGTGTTTCTTGTCAAGTATCCAATAAGGATTAGCTTTGAAAACCAAGAGCCTGTAACCAAAGTCCTTAATTATCAGACAACCCTTAAGGTAAGGCTTGGATTAATGTACAATTTTCTACACAATGCGCTTCTTAGAGATTCAAAATTAATAGAATTTAATATTAATAATGAGTATATTCTGTCCTCTTATTATAGTGATGGCTTAGAACTAAGCAAGATAAATAATCCCTGCACTACTTGTCCTTTACCATATATTTATGATGATATTATTGAAGTGCGTGACACAAAATCCCTAGTTAAGGGAAAATCCTTCTTGTTCAGAGTAGCTGTTATGAACAGAAAACCTGCTCTTGATTTAATAGATGATGTTTCTTTGGATGTTTCAGACAATATTCAACTAAAAGCATTTGACCCTGATGATAGTGATGTTACTTACATGTTTTTATCTCAAGAACCAGGCGGCTGCTGGCAGGAAGAGGATTATGAAATACAAATAAACCCAGATACGGTTTTCCTAAGTTTACATATTGATGAGATAGATGTAGGAAATCATAACATGGGAATTCTTGTGCTAGATGACAGTGGTTTGTTTGATTATCAAAAGTTTTGGATTAATAAAATAGGTCTGCCAGCAGCAAGTACTTTGGATACTACTTGTCTTCTTATTGATTGCTCTTCGCAATACGGAACGGACTGTATTGATAAAATGCCTAATTGCTTTTGGGTGAGGAACGCTTCTGGTGAAGCTTGCTATGATGTTAACTCTTTAGACACAATAACCCATCCTGCTTATATAATTATTAGTTAAAAATCAAAATGCAAAATGTTTATATACATCCAAAAAGAGATTTTAAGAACAAAAAAGGTGGTTTAACATATGATTAATAAAAAAATTTTGCTTGTGCTTTTATTTAGTACCATAACATTACTTTTATTTCCTGGTCTTGTAAGTGCTGGTTGCTGTGTAGATACAGGCGTGGATATTGGTTGTGAAGTAGATACAAACGGCCAGTGTACTTTAGGAACATACACCCCCTTCATTTGTCCAACTTCTTGTCCTCAGGGTTGTTGCTGTCCTCCTGGAAGTAATAGTGGTATTGGTAGCACGAATTACTCTTGCTCACCTCCAAAGATCTTTACTCCAGATCCTTCTGTTTCTACTGGTCTAGACTGTATTTGTGGGGGAGTGCTGTATTCTATCTCAGGAAGAATAACCATAACAACAGGAGCTATTAGTGGTGCAACAGTAAGTGCTGGTGGCAAATCAAACACCTCTGGAAGTGATGGAACCTATAATCTTACTGGTGTACCTGAAGGCACTGATGTGGTTGTAAATGCTTTTAAAGGGGGGTGCTTGCCAGGCAGCACAACCATTCCTAATCTTGACTCTGATAAACAAAATATAAACATACAATTAGATTGTGAAGCATGCACTATTGGAAGTTGTGATGCTGTTAATGATGCTTATTGTAAGTCAAATAGAAGATGGCAAACCTATGATTTATCAGACCCTACTCAAAAGGATACTTATTGTTCTCTTTGCATTGCTTATGATCCTGATGACTGTGGAGTAATTGATGTATGTATTGATGATGATGGAGTATGTCCTGTTAGTTGTGATGCTAGTACTGATTCTGACTGTGTGTGCAGTATGATTCCTAATGGTATTTGCCCTATGGGGTGTAACAAGGATAATGATGTTGATTGTAATATATATAGTGCGGTGTGTGGAGATAACATCACAACATACCCTTATGAGACTTGTGAAGAAACCCCAGCACTAGGCCAGCTAAGCTATTGTAATGCTGAAGATTGTGTTAATTGTAATTGTGTTGGCTTGTCAGGTTGTGGTAATTATGAGCTAGAGCCAGGAGAAGAGTGTGAGATTGGGACAACATGCACTGATGGAAGCCCATGTGAAAATTGTGAGTGTGGAACACCACAATGCACAGGAACTTTTATGAATCCTGATGTTATAGCAAGCTTTGATGTTGCTAACAAGGAAATCCTTGTGAACTGGTCTCTTTTAGATTCCTGCATTCCAAGTGTTTTTAGATATATAGTGTTCAGGTGTCATAAAGGGCCTGGTAATGATTGTTCTTTAAAAACAAGGGGGTTCCGCTTTCAATCAATCACTTCTAGTTCTCAATACTCTGATACAATTATTGACCAGAACTCAGAGTATTGTTACTATGTTCGAGCCTATTATTTTGGTGGAGGTCGAGCAGAATCTGGCATTATGTGTGTGGAAACAGGGAGTTATTTTTGCATGGAGCCTCACCCAGATGAGTTCTGCTGGGACAATGTTAGGAGTAAGTGTGCTGAAAATTATAATATTGAGTCGATAGAGGATTGTAGTCTTGCTAATGACTTTTGCATGGGTCCTGATCAGCATGGCAATACTATATGTACAACACAAGGGGTTTGTGATTTGTGTAATGGGCTTTATGGCATGTTCTCTAATCTTGACCTAACAGTTAAGGTTGATGAGGGAGGTTATCTAAGAGACAGATATTGTCATTTTCAACCAGGCAGATTTGTAGTAGAAGGATGTTATCTTGATAGAACCAAGACCTTGTTTAGTGCTTTTGATTACTGTGCTTATATCACTAGTTGTTATGATTATAAGTCATATGATGCATGTACAGACTCAGGAGATCCTTGTGGCAAAAACCAGGGTTGTGTATGGGCTGATAAAACCAACACTCCAGAATTTAATGGAGTAGGAGGTGTTTGTAGACCTGCTGATTCTGAATTACAGCAATGCGAGCTATGCGATGAGAATGAGTATAACTGGTTAAGCCCTGATTGTACTCTGCCTGTCTGCAAATTATTTGGAGAAGAATGCTATTATCAAGGAAAGTTAAGAGATAAGCCTTCTTGCACCAAACAATCCACACTCTCTTGTCTTGATTGCAACACACAACAAGAGTGCATAGGAGGAACACCTGTTTATGTAGATGCTAGTTATGATAGTGAGGGTAATAGAACTGGTGGGACACATCAGCTTACCCCTAGCAGTGATAGGTTCGACCTTGGTAAGTGCTATTGGCATGCAGGAAATGGATGGTGTCTTAGGAATGCTGATAATTATCCTGAGGATAATATAGGAACTTATGGTTTTGATTGTGATACAGGAGACCATTATTGTGAGTCAGACTTTTCTAACCCTGAAACAACTATTCTTCCGTCTGGTTTTGCTGTTTATCCTGCTGATGTTAAGATAAGCTTTAGTGTGAGTGATAATAAATACTTTGGAGAGGAGATTAAGACTTACTTTTGCATAGCTCCTTTATCAAGTAGTTGTTATCCAACAGAACTTGCTGTTAATGGAGTTTATGAAAAAACAATTAGCACCACAGGTGATTATACAGTTTATTATTATTCAGAGGACTATGCAAAGAACCTAGAGGTTGTAAAGAATATAAGCATAAAAGTTGATGCAGAGCCTCCAGTGATTATTGTTGTTTCCCCTTCTACAGAAGAAGCGTTTCCAACTGCTCAGGACTTTGTGGATGTAAACGGATTTGCATCAACAGACACAAAATACATGTGCACTTATAACTTTGACTTCCCAAGTGAAAAGAACTGTAATAATAATTGTGCAGTACCAGGAGCACATTCGCCTTGTATTAACTCCACAACAGGAGAATTCAATATAATGGTAAGTGTTACTGAGAATGGCCCTCATGATATTTTATTTGATGCAGAGGACTTTGCAGGTAACAAGGTGGTTGGTCTGAGCCTGCTATCTATTTATCGCAATGATACTGAGCCGCAAGAACCTATTGTTATAATAGAAGGACTGCCTTAAGTTTACTTAAATTTAATTACTAGGTGTATTTGATGAAGGAAAAGGGATTGAAAAAAAGATTCAACTCACTTGAAATAATCATTTTATGCTTTTTAATAGTTTTACTTCTAATCCCTCTTGGCCTATCATTTGCAAATATTGTTGTTGACAAAAACAAAGTAAGAATTACCACAATCTATGTAGGGGATATTACCCTAATAAATGCTAATATTACTAATTCAACAGGAGATGCACTTTATCAGTATCCTTCCACTATGGAGGCAAGCAAAACCTATGAGAATGGGGACACTACATTTATATTCAAAGACCGTGCATCTGATGGCTGGTATTTTTACTTAGATGAAGGAGACTATACTTTTTCTATTTCAGGCAGAAATCAGTTTGGTAAGATGACAATACATAGCGAGGACTTCACAGTTGACCTTACGCCTTGTGATGATAATAATGATGGCATAATACTACCTGGTGAGGAGTGTGATAGTTATGATTTGAGTGAGGAAACTTGTGAGTCTTTGGGTTTTGCATTCGGCACTCTTGCTTGCTCAGACTGTCGTTTTGATACAAGTGCTTGCCAAACATGTGCTCCTAATGTTTGCTCTATATGTGATAATAAGGTGTGCTCTGCTGATGGAAAAGCCTGGGATACAACAAATTATACACGTATCTGCGGTGCAGGGGATAGTGACTTTACAGGCATTGACTTTGTGGAGTGCACTCCTGGGAAATGTGACTTATCTGTTAATAAGGTATGTAATGAAAATAATTACTGGACCACCACTGGTTTTTGTAATGCTTGCTCTGGAAGAGACAGTTCTTGTCCTGGTACGTGCATCTCTGGGAGTTGTGATATAGGTACAGGAGAGTATTGTTCTAACGGAGCATGGGGTACTCCTCCTTCACAAGAAACCTATTGTTATTATTGTAAGGATTTTGATAGCGAGTGTACTGGGTGCACACAAGAAGGAATGTGTGATACTAAAAACAATGCTTATTGCCAGAATGGAAACTGGGTGTCAACAAATTACTGCGAGCATTGCGGAGAAGCAGATTCTGACTGTGGGATTCCTGTATGCACACATGGTGCCTGTGATGTTTGTGAAGGTGCTAAGAAGTATTGTAATAATGAGGTGTGGGAAAGCATTAATTATTGTGATGCTAATCGCTGTGGAGGGGAGGATTCCTCTTGTGGTTTAACTTGTGGTAATGGAGACTGCGAAGTGAGCACTAGAAAATATTGTGACTGGGGGCTCTGGGATTCTAGTTGGGAGGTATACTGTTATTATTGTAAGGCAGAGGATAGCTCTGGTTACTGTGATGACCCACCCCTTTGTGGAAATGGAGGTATAGATTCTGGGGAAGCGTGTGATCCAAATGGACCTAATCTGAATGGCATGGTCTGTACAAATTGGCCTCAGTATGTGAGTGGTGTTTTGGATTGTTATGATGATTGTAGTTTTGATTTTAGTCAGTGCATATTTTATGAGGCAGACTGTGGTGATGGAGTTATTGAAGGAGAGGAGCAGTGTGAGGATGAAGATCTTGGAGGAGCAACATGCTGGGATCCCTTTGGTTTTATGAATGGAGAGCTTGGTTGCTTTAATTGTACTTATGATACGCATAATTGTATTCCTTACCCGGTGTGTGGTAATGGTGTTATAGAATCAGGCGAGGAGTGTGATGGAATGGATGATACTCCTTGTGAAGAATATGATGCTTCTCGTTTTGTTGGTGGTACTGTTAGGTGTTCTGATTGTTTGATTGATTTGTCTGATTGTGCTCTTGCCCCTATCTTTTGTCCAAATGGGGTGTTGAATCCTGGTGAGCAGTGTGATGGTGGTGGTGTTTTGGATTGTGTTGATTTTGGTTTTATTAGTGGTCGTTTGAGTTGTGATGTTGATTGTTTGTATGATACTAGTAATTGTTTTGGTACTGGTGGTGGTTTTTGTGGTGATGGTATTCTTGAGATTGGTGAGCAGTGTGATGGTAGTGTTGTTTTGGATTGTTCTGATTTTGGTTTTAGTAGTGGTAATGTAGCTTGTGATGGTTGTAAATACAATACTAGTTCTTGTGGTGGTTTTTGTGGTAATGGAATTGTGGAAGCTAGTTATGGTGAACAATGCGAAGGCAGTCCTAGTAATGATTGTGTAGGTTATGGTTTTGATGCTGGTGAAACTTATTGTGTTGATTGTCAGGATGATATTAGTGGTTGTTATAATTATGAATGTGGTGATGGTGTTGTTAATAGGGTTGATGAGGATTGTGATGCTGGTGATTTGGGTGGTGAGACTTGTGAGTCTTTTGGTTATGATGGTGGTTTCTTGAGTTGTTTTGGTGATTGTAGTTTTGATAAGTCTGGTTGTTGG
>DAOWFR010000009.1 GCA_030637925.1 Methanobacteriota archaeon | reverse complement strand
CCCATAAAGGGCTTTTGCCCTGTCTCTTGGGGAAAGGGATAACAAGTATTTTGTGAACTCCTCATCATAGCTCTCAGGAGTTGTATAAGCACCTAGCAGGGTATCTACTTCCTTTAGCTTGAACCTCATTCTTGGGAAGTGGTGGTCTGCTACTAAGATTCTCATGTAGTCACTTGGTATCATCTTAGGCCCAAAGGGCATGATATAGGTTATGTCTACGCCTTGTTGGCACAAGGCCTTGGTTAGGTGATAGCAGACCATACCTACTCCGCCTGCAAAAAAAGGCGGTAATTCCCACCCTAACATTAATACTTTCAAGTTAGTTTCTCACCTTCTTTTTCCTAGGAAAAACCTGAAAAACATGTTAATTTTTTTAAGTGCCTGCAGCCAATTAATTATTATTTTTAAGTTAATTTGATTATTTTTAGTATCTTTTTAATTTTATTTTAATGATTTTCTAATTATTTATTTGGTTGATTTTGTTGATTTTTTGTCGTCGAAAAAGAGCATTTAATTCTTATTAATTTTTTATTTTTTTGTAAAAATAGTTCAAAAATATTTCCCTCGCCTTTAATTAATTAGCCTTAAATAATACTTAAATTAATTGTTCTTTATAAACTTTATCTAAAAAAATTATTCAAATTAGTTTGAAATTATTTAAGTTATTAACTAAAACAATATTAGAAAAATTTATAAAGATGCTTTTAAAAAATAGTTATAAGCATGGAATTTGAAGACCTCTTAACAAAGAGCAAGTGGAGCATTCTTAAAGAACTAGCAAAAGGAGAAAAATCAGCTGTAGAAATAGCTAAGAAAACCAATCAGAGCATAGCCAATGTGACTCAGCAACTTCAATTATTAGAAGCATATAATCTAGTAAAAAAAGCAAAACAAGTAAAAGAAAAGAAAGCAGGCAAACCAAGAACACCTTATGTATTAAGCCAGGAAATAGTGCTAGCAAGCATGCTAAAACCAGGTGTGGCAGATAAAAAGCTCTTAAAACTAAAAGAGCTGGATGAGTGTCATAGATTTCTCTTAAACATCTTCTTTATACTCAATCCTGAAGACCACTATTATTTAATCAAATTTGCATGTATAACAGACATAATAAAAAAAGCAGATACCATAGCTTATCTTAATTCAGATGATAAGGAAATAGAGATAATGATAATAACAGAGCATACCTGTGAAGTAAGAGAAAAATATAGTAACATGAACATAACAGGACTTGATGGAAAAACCAAAAAGATTATAAGCTGGACTCACAATAAGAAAGAGATAGAAGAAGGTCTTGAAAGGAAAGAGGATTATTTTATTAATCTTGTAAAGAATAGTAGAGAGTTGATTGACAAGAAGGATAATATAAAAGAACTAAGACAAGCAAATCTATGATTTGCTGCTCCAGAAAATCAAAAAGATTTTCTGAAGACAGAGAATATAAAAGAAAAAAACAGAGGTGAGAAGGAGCAGACAGGATGAACAAACTGGCAGAGCTTATCAAAAGCCTTGGTGATGAAGACTTAAAATTAATAAAAAAGGATTTGGAATCCGGCAATATAGAAAAATTAATAAACAAGAAGCTCCAAGAAAAAATAGAGGCAGACTTTAACAAGGTATGCCCAGTATGCCATATACCAATAGGGGAGGGGAGCTTAACCCTGGTGTTTGGTCCAAAAGGACTAAAGAAAAAAGCAAGTTTTTGTGCTCTTGACTGTCTTGAATACTTTTTAGACAGATTAAAACAAGAGAAAGGATTGTGAGGATAAAACCATGTGGGAGCTTAGAAAAGAGCTTGAGACCAGAAAAGAAAACTTAATATATACCTTAAAGAATAAAAGGGATTTCTTAGAGCTAGAAAAGCAACACCAGATTTATGGAGCAGTCAAAGAGCTTGCCCATGTGCTTAGACTAATAGAGCAGTACAGAGAAGAAGAGGTTATGAGCAAACCCAAACAGATTATTCTTAATGATAATAGCTTAGAACAAGAAAAAGTATTAAAAAAAACAAGAAAGAAAGTAAGAAAATTTAAGTCTCCTATAAAGATTAAGTTTGCAAAGAGCGACGCTTAGCCCGCATAAAGATTCTTCCATTACGATTCTCTAATTGTCTATGAAAAAGAGAGTTAGTATTATCATCTATTGTAATGAAATTACAGATTCTTGAGTTCTTCTTCTCATCTAAGGTAATGATTTCCAAAGCAATCCCCTTAAGTCCTTGCTAAAGAACCTGTTATTATTTTTAAATTTTTTTAAGTAGATATACGGAAAAGTATGTTAAGAGCGAAAAGTATTTATAGAGTATAATTTTCCTTTTTCCTAAGGGGGTGGAGATAGTATTCTCCAACTAGATAAAGAACTCCTAGCATAAAATGGATGAAGCAGACTTTGAAGACTTGATGCGCATACAGAGAATGATGGCTGGCAGAATAGCCAGTGAAACAGAGACTGAAAGCAAGATAAAACTAATGAGCATAATCAATGACCTAGTAACTGATAAGAACAAGAAAATACATAAAGAAGCCATGCTAGTAGAAGCAGAAGCCCAGGGAATGACAGAAGCAGAAGTTACCAGAGTTCTTAAATCCCTTAAAGACGACCATTTTATAATTGAGCCAGAGGAAGGGTTTATAAAAAGAGTTTAAAAGATTTTCTTTCTTAATTAATACCCAAATAATGTCTTCTGACTACTTCCCTCTATTATATCATCAAAGCTCTGGTTATAGAACACCAGGATTGCATCTGCTATTGGCTTGATTTGCTTCTCAACATAATGCTCATAATCAATTTTATGTTTTTGTTTTTGTATTGGCTCAGGCCCAGCAGTGGTTAAAACATATTCTATCAGACTGCTCTTTAAGTCCTTGCCAAGAAGTTTTGCTGCTTTTACATGCGGCGGAGTTGTTTTTGTGTATTCCTCAACTTCTTTTCTTATAGCTTTTCTATAAACTAACAGCTTATCATGCTTGCCTTGTTTAACTTCTTTAACTATTTCCTTAATGTATTCAGCTACTTCTTGTTTATGAAATATTTTTTTAAGCAGCTCTGCTTGGAACATCTTTGCAATATTAGTCCAGTCCCTTCTTACAAACTCCAGACCCACAATATCAATCTTTTCCTTGCCTTTAGAATCAATTAAGAGTCCTGCGTATCTTTTCTTACTACCAGCTTCTGCATATCTTATTCTTGGCATTAAAAAGCGCTTATACACTTTTTCAAATTCTAATTCAAGAAAGTTCTTTCTCTTATAATCCTTTTTTGTGTATTTCTCAAAGAATTTATTAATTTTAATACTTATCTTATTACCAATCTTTTCTGCTTCTTTATAATTATCAACATCAAGGTTAATAAAGATTGAATCAGTATCTCCATAAATAACTTCATAACCCATTTCCTCAATTTTCTTTACTGTTAATTTAATTAAGTCCTGTCCAAAAAAGGTTATTGCATTAGCCACATCCCTGCTATAGAACCTGCAATTAGGGTTAGCCATCACTCCAAAGAAAGAGTTCATTAATGTCTTGATAGCAAATCTTGCAATTTCATTCTTTTTTTTTCTTGCTTTTTCTCTTTGCTTCCATAAGCTCTGAATAATCATTGGCAAGATTCCATCCTGGTTCTTAAAACAAGCACCATTAGGAGCCTTTATAAGATTCTTTCCTTTGCAACCAGGAACAAAGCTCAAAGGGTCAATATTAAAAGTTCTTATAATGCTTGGATACAGGCTCTTGAAGTCACACACAATAACATAATCATATATGCCTGGCTTTGGACTCATAACATAGCCTCCTCTAATCCTTTCTTCTCTTGTTTCAAAACCAGCACTAAGAGCTACAAAGCCTTTTTTTCTAAGTTCTTTTAAGTAAAGAGAGTCAAGGCTTGCAACACTGGCTCTTACTCTGTTAAGAGGCATGCCTGTAATTAATGAGCGCTGAACACTTAATTCAAGAGCAGTGCTTTTTTCAAGTATCTTATAAGCAAGCTCTGAGTCCTTAAGATTATAATCAACAAGTAATTGCTGGTTGTTCTTAAAAGCCTGTTCTATCTTATCCCCTCTCTCCTCACCTTCAAAAAGCTTTGACTCATTCAGAAATACATTTGCTGCTGTGCTTAGCTTGTAATCTTGTAATCCAATAAAATTGCTTTTTAACACGTGTATGCCATCAAGCACCATTCTGCCTGGAAAGTCTGCTTTTGAGTCTTGAAAAAAAGAGTGGTATATTCTTAACCTGCAAGGCCAGTCCATTCTTCCAAGAGTAAAAGGTAGTTTATAATTTCTAAACTTGGATTCAAGAAGTTTAAGGTCAAAATCTATTAAGTTCCAGCCAATTATTACATCCGGATCTAGCTCTAGGATTAGTTCTCTAAACTTGAGTAGGAGTTCTTGCTCTGAACCAACACTAACAGCATTCTTTAGCTTTTTATTACTCCTGATAATTACTTCCTTATAATCCTTTGAATAAAAAGAGATTGAGTAAAGTTCTTTAGCTTTCTTGTCAGTCTCAATATCTATCGATAATACTTTAAGATTTTTTGGGAAATAATCAATTGGTTTAAGCTCAGGTTCATCATATATTCTATCAACAAATTCTCCTTTTATATATTTACCATTAATATCAACTGCTCCTTGTAATAATTTATCAATCATAAACCTGTAAGCAAACCTAATATCAGCCTCATAAGTCTGAATATTATTATCAGATAACTTGTCTCTAAGCTTAGCAACTTCACCAGGGATATTCAGAATAATCTTTGCAACAATCTCATTCTTAAAATTCTTAAGATGAGTAGCTTCATAATCAAAATCTTCAATCTTTAAAGCTTTGTTAAGGTCTGCTTTTCTAATAAAGAAATAAGGCTTGTACTCATTAACTGCAAGAAAAGACTCACCATTCTCTAACCTGCCGAATAAGTGGATAAAAGCCTTGTTATCCTTAAGTTTGTAAGCAGGGTGAATGATAAAAGCCTTCATAAAAGAATGATAAGTAGAGCAGGTTTATATAGTTAATTGTGGCTTAGGTTCTCGGTAGCTATTCAAGGAATCCTTCATTGTAGAATACCTTAGTTAACTGCACAACATCACTGTTTTCGTTAAATCTAATATACCCGGTTCGATACTCATTTTGAAAAAAAGGTATTGATTTAATAAAGTCAGGTGAATTAATTTGATAGAAGGCATAAAACAGTTCATACATAATAAGATTTTTATAAGATCCAGTAACATTAGGATTTCCTAAATTTGTTCTTATTAAATCCCTAGTATTTCTTGGGGTTACAATCACCTTGTCCAAAACAGTTTTTGCCATGTATTCAATATCAGCACTTAATCCTAGTATAGTATGCTGTCTTAGCTCAGGATGCCATTCAACATACTTTATTTCTTTCTTATCCAAAACTTCTTTTATTTCCTCTGCACTAATCCCGCTTATCTTGGTTAAGCCTTTCATATTTCACCCTCTCATCTGTTTTTGGTATTAGTAAAGAGATAGGGAAAAATGCTCTTCTCACGTATTTGTCAATGTTTTGATTGATAACTTTTAGTTCTCTGTCTTTTGAATAGATAAAGTTAATATCATCATCTGTATCCATTATTTTGCTGACTATTTCTGATAGCCTATTTTCAGTTTGTCTTTTCTTTTTTTGTATTTCATCGAATGGTATTAATTCATCAAACAAAGGCTTATCAGCGTATTGCTGTTCCAAATAATTTATTGTTGATAATAGATTTTTCTGTGAATTAATCTGCTTATATAACTGCGTTCTGCTATCAAAGATCTGGGATAAATAAGGTCTGGCTTGTATTGCTTCTCTCTCCCTAGCTCTTTCTTTATCACCCAAATAAGCATTAGTAAAAGTATTAATTACCAACGCAGCACCTAAGGCTACTAATCCTATTTTGATTTTTTTGCTTAGTTTCACTTTACATCATATTTTTTGAAAAAATCTTTTGTTGGATATCCTCTGCTCCAAAACCACGGATTTTTTTAAGTCCTTTCATTTCTTATCACCATATCGTTTCCTTAGGAATTCTGCTGTTTTCTTTCTTCCTGCCTGGTCAAAATAGTAAATTGCTTTGTTCATCTTGGTTTTATCAGGATCAGGGTGTGATTCCATTTGTGCTCGTTGTAAATAGGCTTTAGCCAGTTGGAGGGTTTTATCTGCAGGAACTGTTTTATTTGCAAATTCATATGCTCTTTCAGCTTTATCAGGAGTGTATTCTAGCATGCGGTCTCCATATTCAATCACTTTTTCCATTGGAAACTCTTTGCCTGCTCTTTTGTAGAATACTTGTGCTCCCTCAAAGTTGTCTTCAAAAATAGCTCTGTTGCCTACATGAACCAGGTTTTCTTGTGGAATCTCCTTTCCTAATGACTTGTAAATAAGATCTGCTTTTGCTAGATATCCTTGTTGTAAGTATTCATTTCCTATCTGGCAAAGTTTTTCATTTGCAATCTTTATCTGTTCAGGTGTTCCTCTTTCTTTTGCAAGGTGATAAGATGCTAATGCTAATTTTAAGCTATCTCTAGGATAAAAGGGTTTTACTCCACTAGAACACAAGTACTGATTTCCAGCTTCAATTAATCTTTCTGCACCAACTTCTTTTTTTGCTTTTTTATATGCGCCTAGTGCATCAATAGGATAGCCGTGTTCAAAAAATAGTTCTCCCATCTCTATTAGTTTTTTTGCTGGAGCTTTATCTTTTGCAAAAGAGTATAATTTATGAGCAGCCCTTAAAGAGTTCATTCTTCTATTTTCTTTAAAATTATGTATGCATTTCTCTGCTTGTTTAAGCATTTTTTT
>DAOWFR010000012.1 GCA_030637925.1 Methanobacteriota archaeon | reverse complement strand
CCCCAATAGAAGTTTATTAAATCAAAAAAATAAATATTATTTTATCCCTTTTTTACGAGTTCTTGGGTGTTTTTTTCCTTGTCTTTTATTCTTATTTATAAATTTGTCAGGAGGAATATTAGGATTAATTGGTTCTAAACTTGGATTAACAGGTTGCGGAGCATAATCAGAAACGTGCAATACTACTGCGGTTCCGCCTTCAAAATGTGTTCCTTCATCAAACTGTGCCCAACACATCATAACTTGGTTTGCTAAATCATTATAATTTTCTCCATTTAAAAGTTTAATATAAAGCTCATCAGGTATTTCTGTGTGTGTAATCCCTCCAAATAATTCTTCTAATGTTTTGCTGAAAAGAGTATTTTCTTCTGCTCCAGGCAACTCTATTCTTGTATTTGTTATTTGATAATCTGAAACAAGTTCACCATGTATTGATTGTTGGGGGAATATATCCTTAAAATAAACATCAATCCTTGGGTCAGGTGCTAAAGTTTGTATTTCAAACCCAACTCTTGGGCTTGTAAAGTTCCCTCTTATCTGTGCATTATTCATCTGTGTTAAGTTTGATTCTAAAACCCTTTGTGCTTCTGTAATATCTCCATACTCATTGATTACAATAACTGGCACAGTATAAGGAGGGTTTCCTGTAAACTTATACATTCCATTTCTTTCTTCAAGATACAATGCAACAGTATCCATATCCCAAGCCTTTGGTATTTTTATTAAGTAAACATCAGTATCACTTGTAATATTAATGCGTGCCTCTCTATCCAATGAATCTTTTTGTTCAATATTCTCTCCACTCAAACTAGTTCTTACAAAAAGCCAGGCATCCCAAACAGAATCATGTTGATAATCAACAGAGTGCAAACCAATATCTAAGTCTTCTATGGTGTATACCCCATTGGTTGTATTATACGCAGTACCATCCACAATAGTTTGTGCACCAATCACAGATCCGCCATTCAGGTTAAGACAATGCAATGTTAAATCTGGGTTAAGGTCAGGTCCAGGACCATTACCACCATTATGCTTACCGCCACAAGCCATTGTAGGTATTAGAATCATACCACCAAGAGTTACCATACCTGCTATTTTTAATATATTTTTTAAAGTAATCCTAGATTTTGGGGAATAATTTTCTTCTTGCAACTCTTTTTTTGCTAAAGTAAACATATTTTTATATCTCTCATCCAGAGTTTTTCCATCTTTTCTTCCTTGAAACAAGGCTCCATATTGCTCTTTAAATACTGAAACAAAATCTTCTGGATTAAGCTTATCTCCCAGAGAAGAAGCTGTATCAACTACTTGCTCTAAAGCATTATATTGTTTAAATAAATTAATGTCATTTCCAGAAAAACCTATTTCTTCAAGTCTGTTCTCTAATGTATTAATCTCTTCCTGATGAGCTTTTACCAGGTTTAGTGCATACCCTATTGCCTGATTAGAAGGCACATTTACTGGAAATTCAGCAACATAAACTGTCATATTAATTTTCCTCCTTTATTCTTCTATACTACCAAATCTCCTTTATAAATCTTTCGGTTTTGTTGTTATTTTGTAGTAGTGATAAAAGATATGAAATAAAAAAACAGGAAAAATATTTAAATGAAAATGATTAAAGATTATGTAAAATGAAAATAAAGATGGTTTTATTAATTCTATTATTACTATTAATTGTTTTATCTGGTTGCAAGCAAGTCTCTGAAGAACCTGTTGGAAAAGCAAGTGGCGGGGTTATAATTTGTGGTAAAGACTGTCCCTGCGGCAAGGTAGATAATGTGTGCCCAGAGGATTATGGTGCAGACTGCAAAGTAAAAGACCCTGATTGCAAATAATAAAAAAAGTTTTTTATTTTCTAACCAAAATCTTTATATATAGAGTAATTTAATAATCTTATATTCAAGAAAAGAGGGTTAGAGTGGTAAATAAAAGATTAAAGCTTTTAATACTAATTGTATTCTCGATTATAATTCTTATTGGTCTAAGCACTATTGTATATGCTGCTTGTCCTCATGGAGTTAGTGTTTGTGGAATAAACTATAATTGCGGAGTAAGTGATGGGGTTTGTCCTGAGAGCTATGGAGCTAATTGTTGTGATGCAGGTTGTTATTATCCTGACCTTGATTGTGCAGAACACGGTTATAGAGATGAATATTTCTCAGGCTCTGAGTTATGGTTTAATGATGATACATCTGATAGAGCATGTTGTAGTTCTAGTGGAGATTGTGTTTTTAACGGCAACTGCTTTGGTAATGGTGTGTATGACTTAAATGGAGATGGCCGAAAAGAAGCTAGATGTTACACTTCTAATGGAAGATGGATAAATACTGATTACCACAGTTCTTATTGTAGCCTAGGAAGTTATAATTGGAATGTTGGTGGTGGTGATGCAACTGGTGATAGTTATGCTGGTACTTGGGGTGGTACATCTAGTGGTTACTGTCATGGAAGGCAGATAGCTGAAGGTGGAAACTTTGTAGCATCAATACACTGTTGCTGTGGTGATGATGCTGGAGAGAATTACAGAACAGGTAGAGACTTAACAAGTGCATGTTGTGATACTGCAAATGAATGTGTTATAGCTAATCAATGTATGGACTATGCACATAGTGAAGGGACCACAGAAGTTTCATGCATTGATGGCATTGATAATGATTGTGATGGAGAATGGGATTATGACACTTTGGATAGAGGTGGAGGAAGCTCACCTTATGGTGATAGTGATTGTCCTGTTGGTGTAACTAATATTGTAGTGAGTAATACCGCCCCATATGCCAACACAAACATTAATATCACATGCACAGTTGATGTTGGCGTCCCAGTTAATAGCATTTTTGCTTATATTGATGAGAATAATAATGGTATATATGATGGTACTGACAGGGATTGTGAATGGCCTTCTGGTAGTAGCTGGCTAGATAATTCTCATGTTCGCTTTGTTAATTGCAATGTAGGTAGTGATGGTACTAAGAATGCTGCTTGCGGTGTCTACAGCTCATCATCAGAGCCTTATAATAGATCTTATCAATCAGGCAGTGATGTTACCCAGTCTATAACTCTTGGCTCCTGTGGTGACGGCACAGTGAACGGCCTAGAAGAATGTGAGGGCTCTGACTGCGAACCACCAGGAAGCACAAGCAGACGCTGCAATGCAAGTACTTGCACATGGTACAGTATTCCAAGCGAGAATAACTGCACTGATAGTATTGATAATGACTGCGACAGTGCTTTTGATGGCATGGACTCTGACTGCCCAGAAGGTTCTGGTATTCTTAGCGCCCCAAGTCTTTATAGGGGTTGTGAGGAGGGCACTGACAATGATGGTGATGGACTTTATGATAAAGATGACCCTGGCTGCTGTGACTTCTGCCTTGCAGACCTAGATAATGGATTTGATAATTTCCTTGGTGAACCCTGTGGTACTGGATGTGACTGTGGAGGACTAATCTTTAACTGGGAAGAACCTGCTTTAATGGACGAATACTGTTGCGGAGATGACCCTGGAGAAAACTTTATCTCAACCACCATCGGTTTAACCACATATTATGCTTGCTGTGATAATGGTTCTGACTGTGTTGATTCTAATGGGAGTTGTCAGCTTGGTGTAGAAGAATTATTTGAGCTCTGCACTAATGGTATGGATGATGATTGTGATGGCTCAGTAGACAGAGAGGATGATACTTGCCAGGGCATTGTTACTGGGTATGTATTTGATGAGGATAGCGTCCCAGTAGCAGGTGCTCTTGTAAAAGGCAGCCCCCCTGGCTTTGGCATAGAATATGAGAGCAGTGCAACAACAGAGATTTCTGGAGAATACAACATAACTGATCCATTAGTAGGAAAATACAGTTTCATTGCAAGAAAAGAAGGCTATGATGACAAAGTAATGATTATTAATGTTATTGTCGGAACAACAGTACAAGTCAACTTCACTGTAAAAAACGGAAGCTGCCATGCTGACTGCACAGATTATTATGGTAATTGCAACCCTGCCTGTGAAGGAGCAGAATTTGGTGGAGGAGAAACCTGTACCTTCGTCAGCGAGCTATGCTATAATAGACCCAAAGGCTTCATAGTAAGAGATATTGTCGATGGTACAGTTTATGAGTACACATGCTGTGAAGAAGACGAAGGACCAGTAAGAACCTATTCAGTTATGGATGCAACAGTTACAGGAGACGTAGAAAGCCTGTACGATTATGTGGTGAATGTGAAACTCAGAGGTAGATATGTAAGGATGCACATACTTATATGGAAGCCTGAGGAGTAGAGAATGATAAAAGAACTTGTTCTAAGTATAGTAATAGCCTGGCTTTTTGCCAAGGTGTTAAAGACTATTATTAGCTGGGTTAAAGAAAAGAAAATTAGTTGGAAAGTGTTGTTCTACGACGGTGGTATGCCTTCTCTACACACAATAGCAGTAGTGTCATTAGTAACAGGCTTATTCTTAGAAACAGGCCTCTCTGCTGTTTTTATCCTTAGTGTTGTGCTGGCCTTAATTATAATTAATGACGCATTAGGAGTTCGGAGGATTACACAGGAACAGTCAAGAGCAATAAACAGGTTAGCAGAGGATAAACCAGATTTTAAAAAGCTTAATGAGCATGTTGGTCATAAGCCCTTAGATGTTCTTGTTAGCTTGGTTTTAGGAATAATCATCCCAATAATTGTTTATGCTGTTTTTTAGAAAGTTTTTTAAAACATTTTCTCGTTCTTGAACCTATGCCTCCGTAGCATAGCGGCTAGTGCAGTGGACTTGTACCTCATGCAAGGAAATCCACAGGTCGAGGGTTCGAATACTTTCGAACTTGTTTGAAAGGAACGAGACGAAGTCGACTTTCCCTCCGGAGGCTTACTTATCTTGCTAATAATAAACTATTTATATTACTAGGCTAAGAATTAGATTTATGGCTAGTGTTCTTAAAACAGAGAGTGAAAACGAAAACTTTAATATAAGCATAAACTAATTCTAAAAAAAGAGTAAAGGAAAAGAGTAAAGAACAAAAAAGGATGAAAGCTTGGTAAAAAGAAATCATAAGCCAATCATTGAATTAAGGAATGTGTGGAAGATTTATAAGATGGGAGAGGTAAAATTAGCAGCCCTGAGTGGCTTAAATTTAGAGGTGAGAAAAGGAGAATTTGTCTCAATAATGGGTCCTTCTGGTTCTGGAAAAAGCACAGCCATGAACATGATAGGCTGCCTTGATGTACCGACCAAAGGCCACATCTTCCTGGAAAGCAAAGACATCTCTACTCTAAGCGAATCTAATCTTGCACAGATAAGAGGCAGGAAGATAGGTTTTGTCTTTCAGCAATTCAATCTTATACCAACCTTAAGCGCAGCAGAAAACATTATGCTGCCTATGATATTCCAGAACATACCAAAGTATGAAAGAGTGGAAAGAGCAAGAAAACTTCTTAAAATGGTAGACTTGGGTGGTAGGATATATCACAAGCCCACTGAGCTCTCAGGAGGGGAGCAGCAGAGAGTGGCAATAGCAAGGTCTCTGTCCAATAATCCTGAAGTTGTACTTGCAGATGAGCCTACTGGAAACCTGGATTCCAAAACAGGACGCACAGTGATAGACTTTCTGAAAAAACTTAACAGAGAAGAAGGTAAAACAATAGTTATGGTCACACATGATGAAAGCATAGCTAAAAAAGCAGACAGAACCGAGTATCTGCTTGACGGCAAAATAGTAAAAACATTAAAGAATAGTGTAAAAAAAAGAAAATAAAGGTGATAAAATGAAAGAAAAAAACAATATCTTAAGCAAAATAACAATAGCAATAACAGCAGTAATGGTTTTTTTAATGTTAGTCCTTGGTGTGAGTGCACAATTTTCTAGTTTTCCACAAATAACTGTAACACTCATAAACCAGGAACCAGACCCTGTAGCCCCGGGCAGTACAGTTGAGATGAAATTCAGAATAGAAAACGAAGGAGGAGCAGCTGCTGAGAACACAGAAGCAAAACTAGTGCTAAAATATCCCTTCTCTCTTTACGGAGACCAAGAAATTAAGAGCCTTGGAACCATAGCAGGTGATCAAATGGGTGACATAGGTGTAAGAGAAGAGTGGAAACTTCTGGCAGATGCTGGTGCTATAACCGGGGACCACACAGTGGAGTTCTGGTACAGAATAGATAAGGGTATATGGATAAAAGCAGGGGATTACACAGTTACTATAAGGTCAAGAGATGCTGTGCTTGCAATTAACCAGATAAAGACAGACAGAGAGAACATCATTCCAGGAACCATGACCCAGGTTTCCTTTGTACTAGAAAACCTTGCAGACAACACCCTTAGTGATATTAAACTAAACCTTAATATATACAGTGAAGTTACTCTAGCAACTTCAGTAACAGTTATAGAGCTTCCCTTCACTCCGGTTGGCTCTGGAAATGAGAAAACCCTGAAAAAACTCGCACCCGGAGAATCCAAGGAAATAGTTTTTGACCTTTTTACAGATGCTGATGCAGAGTCAAAAGCATATAAGGTCCCTTACACTTTAACTTACTCTGATTCCTCAGGAACCAACTTCTCAAGAGAGGGAATTGTAGGATTAATTGTGAAATCAACACCAGACTTATCAGTTAACCTTGACAGTACTCAAATCAATACTGCAGGCTCAAAAGGAAGGGTTGAGATAAAGCTGGTGAACAAGGGCTTTAGTGACATAAAATTCCTTAATGTCGTACTCACAGAGACAAAGGAGTTTGAGATAGTATCCAACCCAGAGTCATACATTGGTGAACTTGATTCTGATGACTACGAAACAGCAGACTACACGCTTAAAGTGAGTAATACTGCCAAAGACCAAGTCACCTTGCCTCTTACCATTGAGTATAGAGATGCTAATGGCAAGCTTTACACAGATAACATAGAGCTTAGTTTAAAAATAGGCAAGAAGAAGAGTCCTGTTCTAGGGATAATCATATGGATAGTTATTATTGCCTTAATTATTGGGTGCATAATCTATTTCCGTAAAAGAAGAAAAAAGCACAGGAAAGAAAGGTAATAAAGCCCTTAGAGGCCCTATAAGATGTTTGCTGATTACCTACGCATAGCTATAAGAAGCCTTGTAAAGAGAAAGATGAGAACCTATCTTACAATGATAGGCATCTTCATAGGCATAGCAGCAGTTGTTTCTTTGATAGGACTTGGCCAAGGCTTAAGGATTGCTATAACCTCTCAGTTTGGTATTCTTGGAACAGACATTCTTAGTGTGCAAGCTTCTGGGACTAGTTTTGGTCCTCCTGGTTCTGGTGCAGTTACTCCCATTACAAAAGACCTCATTGATAAAATTGAAAAGATTAATGGTGTTGATATTGCTTTTGCAAGGTATATTGAAAGCGGAACAATGGAGTTCAATGATGAGCAGGCAATAGGTCTTGCTGTTTCTGTGCCAGAAGGAGATAAAAGAAAAATAATTGAGAAAATGCTCAACCTTAAGACAGAACAAGGAAGATTATTAAGAGATGATGATACCAAAGGTGTTGTTCTTGGAAATGATTTTAAAAAAGATGATACGTTTGGCAGAGGAATATCTTCTGGCGATAAAATACTGCTTAATGATATAGAGTTCAGAGTTGTCGGTATATTAGAGAAGAAAGGAAGTTTTATGTTTGATCAAAGCGTGTTGGTGAATGAGCAAAGCATGATTGACTTCCTTGAAACAGATGAGGACGAAGTTGATATCATAGCAGTAAAAGTAAAAAACGAGAGAGAAATAGATGCTGTGAAGGAAAGGATTGAAAAACTTCTTAGAAAAGAAAGAGATGTGGATATAGGAGAAGAAGACTTTGAAGTTCAAAGCCCGCAAGCAATGCTTGAATCATTAGACTCAGCCTTGTTTGCAGTCCAGCTCTTTATAACAATAATAGCACTGATATCCTTGCTTGTAGGTGGAATTGGAATAATGAACACTATGTACACAGCAGTGCTTGAAAGAACCAAAGAGATTGGTATAATGAAGTCAATAGGCGCAAGGAACAGAACCATATTCACGCTTTTCTTTATTGAATCAGGGCTCCTGGGAATGGTAGGAGGAATAATCGGTATAATCCTTGGCATGATATTTGCTTATGGCCTGGCAGCTATTGGACGCCTTGTCCTTGGCGCTGACCTAATACAAGCAAGCATTGGATTTAATCTAATCATAGGAGCTCTTGCTTTTTCATTTGTGCTGGGAACAATATTTGGCGTGCTTCCAGCTATCAGGGCTTCAAAACTAAATCCCGTAGATTCGCTAAGAGCAACAAAATAAAATGAAACTCATAAAACTAGATGAAATAAAGTATTCATTAAAGAACCTTAAGAACAGAAAGCTAAGAAGCTTTCTTTCGGTTCTCTCAATACTAATAGGTATCACAGCAGTATTTGCTCTTGTAAGCTTTGGCATGGGAATACAGGCTTACATGGATGAATTAGGAGAACAAGCAGGAGTAGATAAATTATATGTCCAGCCAAAAGGAGCAGGCATGCCTGGAATGGACGAAAACTTCTATTTAACCCAGGATGATATTGATTTTGTAGCAAAGATTAAAGGAGTTGATGATATAACAGGCATGTACTTTAAATCAGGTGAGTTAAGGTTCAGAGACCAAGTCAAGTATTATTTTGTGATTGGAATGGATGTTAAAGAGTTAGAATTCCTTATGGAAGGCTTTAATATTGATATAGAAAAAGGCAGGGATTTAAAAAAAGGAGATATGAATAAGGTAGTGCTTGGATATAATTATTTGCTTGAAAAAAGGATATTTGATAAACCACTAAAAGTAGGAGACAAGGTTGAGCTTAATGGAGAAGACTTTGAGGTTGTAGGGTTTTACAGTGAGGTAGGCAACCCTGCGGATGATGCTCAGATATATGTAACCCTGGAAGCATTTGAAGAGTTGTATCCTGAAAACGCAGGCCAGTTTAGTTATGTGATGTTAAGCGCTGAAAAAGGAGTGGATACTGGCGAACTAGCAGACAAGATTACTGATAAACTAAGAAAATTCAAAGACCAGGAAGAAGGAGAAGAGGATTTCTTTGTCCAGACTTTTGAAGATATAATAGAAACCTTTGGAAGCATAATAACCATACTAAACGGGATTCTAATCCTAATAGCATTAATATCTCTGATTGTTGCTTCTGTTAACATAATGAACACCATGTACACTGCAGTGCTTGAAAGAACCAAAGAAATAGGAATAATGAAAGCAGTGGGTGCAAGAAACAGCAATATATTGTTTGTATTTGTGTTTGAATCAGGGTTCTTGGGAATGGTAGGAGGAATTCTAGGAGTTGGCCTTGGCTTTACAGTGGCTTCAATAGGAGGAGCAGTTGCAGCAGGAGCAGGCTATAGTTTATTAAAACCAATCTTCCCATGGTACTTAATAATTGGATGCATATTATTCTCTTTCCTTGTAGGAGCACTCTCAGGATTAATGCCAGCCATAAGAGCTTCAAAGCAAAAGCCAGTAGATTCTCTGAGGTATGAATAAATTAATAAAATTAAAATTTTGAAATTTTTGTTAAAAAAGCAAAAATTAACAAACTTTAAATAAAACAAAGCAAAACTAAAAAAAGAGGTGAAGCCTAGGTGGATGGAGCTAAGATTTCAAAATACATCTTCATAGTACTGCTCTTAATCCTGTTGTATCTTGCTTTTAAATTAGTGCAGCCCTTTTTCACATATATCTTCTTAGGATTAATCCTAACCATTGCCACTTACCCTTTTTACAAGTGGTTCTCTAAGAGGATTAAGCACAAGAAACTGAGCAGCATAATAGCAATAGTGCTTATCTTGTTAATAATCATTATTCCTTCATTTATTATGGTAGGTGCTTTGGTTAAACAAACAGTTGGTTTTATTAATTCTTTTGATGCAGATTCTTTTGAAAAGGTTAATGAGTATGCTGTTAATATTCTAGGACCTAGAGCTAACTTAAAGGATAATCTTAATGAACTCCTGGTTAAGGTTCAGGATTTTGTTGTTAAGTCTGCTTTCTCAATAGTAGGCTCTGTTGCTGAAATAATCCTTGGCTTGTTCATCATGTTCTTTATAATGTACTATGGCTTTGTGGAAGGAGAGAAATGGTTCAGCCAGGTAAAAGATGTTATTCCTTTTAAGAAAGAGAGAAGAGAAAGACTGGTTAGGGAAATCAAGAATGTTACTCAAGCAGTTATTTATGGTCATATATTCATTGCACTGCTTCAAGGAACTCTTGGAGGAATAGGCTTCTTTATTGTAGGTATAAAAAACCCTGTCTTCTGGGGTTTTATAATGACCATCCTGGCTTTTATTCCAGTTATAGGAACAGGCCTTGTATGGGGTCCTGCTGGTATAATACTGCTTGCACAAGGCAATATTGTTTGGGGTATTTTCTTGCTAGTCTATGGCTTCTTTATAGTAGCTGGTATTGATAATCTGTTAAAGCCAAAAATCATATCTGGCAAAGGAAAAATTCATCCTATTGTAGCCTTAATTGGTATTCTTGGAGGGTTAAAAGTATTTGGTTTCCTAGGAATAATCATTGGTCCATTAATAGCTGCTCTCTTCATAGCAATGGCAGAGTTCTTTTACGAGGATTATTTAAAGGGGAAGGGTTGATACTATTTTATTTCATCTTTTTTAGATAAGTTTTTAACTTTCTTCTAATCTTTTCTTTCAATTCTTTATCCAACTTTAACTTATCAACTTCTTTATCCCAGTCAACTTTAGGCAGCTTTGTTAGCGTGCCTTTAAACTCTCTATTTGCAAGCCTTGCTTGTTTTTTAATTTCTTTTGCTTGTTGTGAACCAAAATACTTTATTGCTGGGAACTTGCTAATACTGTTTGCTCCTGCTTTTAGAAGAGTACTAACATACTTTGTTCTGTCAAGCCATATTCCGCATTGAATATCCATTCTTGGAAAAGCTTTTCTTGCCCTCTTAATCCACTCTGCTTGATACTCTAGAGCAGGGGGTTTTGCATTCTCAAACATTGTTCTTTTCTGAGGGTTCAAGCCATAAATATGAATCTTGCTTATCCCATACTTTTTTATGAAATCCCTTAATAATTTAAAATCATTAATTGTTTCACCAAGGCCAATTATTATGGTCATGCCTCTTTTTAATCCAAGCTTTTTTGCTTGAACAAGCATTTTTTCAAAAGGCTTAATAGGCTTTGAAGGGCATACTAACTCATGTATTTTTGGATTAATGGTTTCTATAGAAGCAACAACACCTTTAATATAAGGTTTGTATTTTATTAGTTCTAATTTGCTAATAGGACCAACATTAAGCCATATCTTTTTGCCATAAACCTGTTTTATCTTTTTAAGCAACTCTAAAAACTCAACTTTTTTATAAGCTCCTTGTCCTCCTGATACAAAGCCAAGCTCCCATCCAAGCTTTTTGCAAAGAATTACTTCTGCGAGTAATGATTCTGTTGTTCTTCTAGCTAATCTTTCCTTATTAAATTTTGTCTGGGTTGACATATAGCAGTACTTGCAATCACCAATAGCACAGTACCAACTAAAAAAGATTGCTCTTTCAAAACAAGTGGTTCTTAAGTCCATGATAATAAGAAAAGAAAAGGCTCTTATTTAAAAAGTTTTTATCTATGCAATTCGTGAATAAGCTCAATAAAACTAGCAGCACTCCAAGCCTGGCTTAAGCAGCCCTCACTCTTCATGTACTTTGCACTGCTAAGCTCTGCACAGCAACCAATAAAGCCTGAGAAGAGCATCTCTTCTTTGCTTGCTTCAAGAATTCGCTTTATCTGCTTTGAATAATACTTTTTGTCAAGCCTGTGCATTACAATAGCAGCATAATTATTAATATAATACCATGAATCACCATTATGATAACTAAGGTCATCTTGTCCTGTGTACTCTGGCTTAAATAAAGGACTATTATGACTTATTGTTGATAAGCCACCCCAGTCAAGCCATAATTCTTTAAGAGCACTATCAAAGACCTGTTTCCACTCATTTTGTGTTAGTAAGCCAGGATAAACATAGTATGCTAGGAAAACATTAGGTCTTATAGTATTATCAT
>DAOWFR010000080.1 GCA_030637925.1 Methanobacteriota archaeon | reverse complement strand
GCCTCCACCCCCAAGAGTGCAGAAAGAATCTGATTCCAAGAAATCCCTCACAAAGGCTTTCAATCCTGCTTTGCCTTCATACAAGCTGACCAGCTCTCCCTCAGAAGGTTCTTGGCTTATTTTTTTTAATTTTTCAACAACCCCAACAGCCTTGCTTCTTTTTTCTTCTATTTCCTTTAACAGGTTGTCAGGATTGGTTGCATAAAAATATTTCTTGGTTTCCTTTACTATGTAACTGCATAAGCCCTTGTTTATAAGGCTGTTAAGAATGCTGTACATGAATGACCTGTCGATAGATAATTTCTTTGCAAGCCTGCCAGGGTTCTGGCCAGGAGATTTTAAGAGCTCAAGATAAACCCTTGCCTGGTTCTTGGTCAAGCCTATGTCCATTAATTCTTTTACTTCCATAGAAAGAGATGATTCTTAATCATATATAAAAGTTGTGGTGATATACTACAACAAAGGTTTATATGTTACTAATACCATCTAAGAGAAAAAGGAGGGAAAAAATGTCCATAATAAACAAAATCAAGGAATGTGCAACAATAGGCATGGCTTATTTAATAATCACTACACCTATATTTATTCTGGGAGAATACGGTAATCTGACAAGAGGAAGAAAGCAAGGCTACAGAGTGGTGCAATCTTGTGGAATAAAGCAAGGAGAGATAAAAGAAGTTGAAAGTTTTAAAGAAAAGTATAAATATGCAGAACCATGGAGAGCCATGACCCATTATTATAATCCCATTGTAATTCGCCAAGTAAAATTTAAAGACGGTTCAGAAGCCACTTTAGAGTATGGGTTATTCAGTAATTGTTCTTTTATTAAAAGAAAAGTGCTCGGGCCAGAACCTGGAGAGAAATGTATTTTAGAAGATAAAATCTTAAAAGAAATTAAGCAATATTAGGAAGCTCAGGAGAATATCTTCCCCACCACTTCTCTTGCTCTCTTTTTTTTCTTTTGGGGGTACAAATGTTAACTCTTGCTTCTTCTCTTGAACTCCTCTATGCTTCTCCTGTTCTCAGGAATTGTTTTTTTACGCAAGCTCTTGGGAGTGTTATATTCCAGGAGCGGGGCGTCATCTGTGTTTATCCTAGCACCTTTAACATACTCTTCAACCTCTGTTTCATTAAACAAGAAGAAACTAAGTAACATACTACTATTACTTATATTAATCTTCTCAAAATCAGCTCTTATTCTCTCATCCTCAAATGCTTTCTCAAATCTCTTTTGGTTAATTCTTATTTCATGATCTGAACCTATTAGGATAATATCTCCTCCATAAAGCCAAGCATTAATATGAGGGAAAACAGATTGAAACGTCTTAATAGCTGTCTTAAAATCATCATTAGACATCATGTACAACGGAACCCATTGAGCAACAACTCCTCCTCTTCTAAGCCGGCTTTTAATCAGTTCAAAGTAATCTTTTGAAAACAAATTTCCAGAACCAGCAACATAAGGATCTGTTGGATCTGAAGATATCACATCATACTTCTTATCAGTCTTTAACAAATAGTTCCTCGCATCATCAATAATCAAGTTATACCTAGCATCCTTTGAAAGATTATAATTAAAATCAGAGAACAACTCTGACGCCTCAACAACTTCAGGAGAAATCTCAGCCACATCAATTGTTTTCACAGGATAAAGCGTAGCAACACCAGCACTTATCCCAGTTGCTAACCCAACAAACAAGGTTTCTTCTGGGTTTTCATGAAGCAAAAGCGGTAAGTGTGATAATAAGCTCAAATGCTCTGTGTCTCCCGGGATAGTTGAAGCGTGCGTCTTACCATTTACTTGCATAGATAATGAATACATATTTTCCTTGTATTTTTCTCTGTATACAGTAACTGATGCAGTAACACCTTCCTTATAATATAGTATCTCTTCTAAAAGTCCATATTTCGCTCCAGAATATTTAAATACATTTTCACTAGCATAATGATTCATTACAGGAGTTAAGAATATAAACACAACTACCACAACAATCAACACAGTCTTCAAAACCTTCTTAACATCCTTACACAACAACAAAATAACCAAACACAAAACAAAATTAATCACAGCAACCAAAAAAACACTAGTCTGAATACCAAAAAACCTCAAAAGCAAAAAACCAGCCACAAAAGTACCCAAAATAGCACCAACAGTATTAACAGAATAAACACTACCAACAGTCCTGCCCAAAAACTTAATATTCCTACCCAAAATCTTAACCACCAAAGGAAAACTTATACCCATAAAAAGAGTAGGAACAATCACAATAAGATACCTACTCAGCGTAGTATTCCCAACAGACACAAAATAATTAAACAAGATTACAGACAACACACCACCAACACCAATGAATAGTTCCACCAAAGCAAAAACAAAAAGAAGCTTATTCTCCTTATCCAAAACCCTAAAAAAATCATTCAAAAACCTAGAAAAAATCAAACTACCAACAGCAATACCAATAAGAAAAATCGCCAATACAGTAGCAAAAGAATAAACATGAATACCAAAAACAGGCATCAACATCCTAGTCCACAAAATCTCATAAGCCAAACTAGCAAAACCAGACAAACCAAAAACAAGTAAGATAAGATACAAGGTTGATTTACTAAAAAGCTTAGTTGGAAGTTTTTTCTCCTGTCTTTCAACCACAACCTCTGACTTATAAACAACCCTCTTCTTAACCAAATAATTAAGCAAAACAAAAGCCAACACAATAAACAAATTAAACAAAATAGCAACATAAGCAGTAAAAATAAGACCCAAAACAGGAATAAGAACAAAAGCACTAACAAGAACACCAACAGCACCACCAAAAGTATTCAAAGAATACAAATCACCAACACTCTCACCAACCCTCTCCACCTTCCTAACAATAAACCTAGTCAAAACAGGCAAAGTACCACCCATAAAAACAGTAGGAATCAACAACAAAATAAAACCCAACACAAACATACCAACACTATGAACAAAAACAGAAAAACCCAAGTATTTACTTAAAACTATGTACAACAAATTAACCTTCTTAATAATCAAAGGAAAAGAAACAGCATACAAAGCAATACCCAACTCCAATAAAATATAAATCCTCAAAGGATTCCTCTGCCTATCAACATACCTACCAAACAAAAAACTACCAAGAGCCAAACCACCCATAAAAGCAGCAACAACAGTAGTAACAGCATAAATAGTAACACCAAAAACATAACCAAACCACTTAACCCAAACAATCTCATAAACCAAAGCAGAAACACCAGACAAAAAAAACAAGAACAAAATAACAGAGTAAACCTGATTCTGCCTCAACTTAAAAAACATATGTTACCCCTCCCAAATCATAATATTATCCTGAGAGCAAAGTATCCATATAAAAAGGTTTTTATTATAAAACATCAAAGGCCTCTAAGAGAATATCTTCTCCACCACTACCCTTGCCTTTTCCTTTTTCTTTGGAAAAGCAGCAATACTAATCCTTATATGGTAGCACTCTCCAGAGTCTGTAATCCAAAACTCATTGTTCAAGAGTTTATTCTTATCTAATCTAATGAATAAGTTGCACTCATCATCAAGTCTGTTCTCCTGCTTTACAAGAACTGATTTTTGCTGCTCATTAAGTTTTTCTTTAAGAAAGTTAAGAAAAGCGTTTGTATGCCTCTCTTTTTTTAAATCAACTTCAAGAATTACTATTTCTTTTTGATTAAAACCAGTAGCATTGCTCCTATTAAAAATTATTTTTTCCTGCTCTAAGTCAAAAGGGAATAAAGCTAAAAGATGTTTTTTAATACTTGCCTCGTCTTCTTCTGGCTTAACAAAGACACTGACTTTGATGTTATTAGCAAACCTCATTTTTTATTAAGGATTATTTATTAGTTTTAATGTGTTTTGGAAAGATTTGCAAACCCTTAAATACTAGTAGTTAGATAAATTCTTGGTATGAAACATGACTTAAAGATTACTATAATCCTGGTCTTGTTCTTTGTACTTGCACAACTTATTGGATTGGCACTTGTTAATATTGATATCAAAGAAGTCAAGGTTGTTGAAGGTGTTACAACTATTGTTCATGAGGAAACAAGCCTTGGTCCAAGACCAGAAGTAACAAGTATGGGTGCTTTTGCTTACATAGCAATAGGCTTGCTCATAGGCACATTATTAGTGTTGCTAATTATCAGGATGAAAAAGATTAAGTTATGGAAAACCTGGTTCTTCCTAGCAGTGTTCATTGCCATAAGCCTTGCACTAGGAGTTATTTTTCACAAATTCATTGCATTAATAATAGCTCTTATACTTGCTATCCTAAAGGTTTGGAAACCCAACGTCTTTGTCCATAATATTACAGAGCTATTGATGTATGCTGGTATTGCAGTGTTTCTTGTTCCTATGCTTAATATACTCTGGGTAGCTATCCTCTTAATAATAATCTCATTATATGATGTTTATGCTGTTTTTAAGAGCAAGCACATGGTAAGAATGGCTAAGTTCCAGGTTAAGAGCAAGGTGTTTGCAGGCTTGTTCATCCCTTACACTCCTAAGAAACAAGGTCTTGAAGCAGAAGTTGGGAAAATAGCAGGGCCTCCTAAAAGTTTTAAAGCATCAAAAATATCAAAGCAAAGGGTTCAAAGAAAAAACGCTATTCTAGGAGGAGGAGATATTGCTTTTCCCTTGATCTTCACAGGAGTTGTAATGGAGAATCTTATAGTACAGGGCTTATCAAAAACAGCTGCTCTTTACCAGAGCTTAATAATAACTTTTACAACAATGATTGCTCTTAGTTTATTATTTATATTTGCAAAAAAGGACAAGTTCTATCCTGCAATGCCTTTTATAACTGCTGGCTGCTTTGCGGGTTATGTTATTATTTTGCTATTATGAATCACTTAATTCTTTAGATTCTGCTTTTGGTTCTACTCTCTTTACAAAGAAAAAGATTATTCCTAAGAGTATTATCAGCAGCAGCCAAGCAAGTATGGTCATAAAGTCAAGAGGAAGCTGGTTATAGACTATAACTACTGCTACATAAGCAGTTGTGTTTACTGACAGATGAGCAGAGATTACAAAAGCTATCTTTTTTGATATCCAATGAAAGAAGTCAGTTAGGAATAAGAGAATGCCTAGTATGAAAACAAGTAATGACACAAAAAACCCTGTTGAGATTATCACCTTGAAAAAACCTCCTTCATAAGTTGTGAAGACACGCTGAAAAAGGTTTAATGAGACAAAGATAAGAACAAGGGTATTGGTTAAAGCTGTGTTCCAGCCAAGTTTCTCTTTCTTGTACCTGCCAAAATATAATTCCATTACTATCAAGGTAACTAGTAATGGCAGAGCAATCCAGAGCATGCTAGAATTAACAAAAGGACCTCCTACTAGTTCAGCAAACCTTTGAAGCAGGAGTTTAATGCTGAAAACAAAAAAAGCCATTATAAAATTATTATTTAAGAAAGAGTTATTTAAAGGTTGTTGTTTTTATTCACCAAAAGGCTCCAGTGTCACCTGCCTCATTCTTGAAGAAAAAGACACTGGATTAATCAATAAGCCATCCTTAGCAGCCACCACTTCCACCTTGGACTCCTTTTGTATCTCTCTTGCCTCATACATAGGGTTGGCTTCTATCATTTTTATTCCAAAATGATTTATTACTGCTAATTTAGGCTTTGCTTTTTGTATAAACTTAATAGCATCATCAGTGCTAAGATGACCTTTTTGCTTCACACCCAAAGGATGTTTACAGTTAAGAATAAGCATTCCACACTTGCTATACTGGTCAGCTATTTCCTCTGTGAACTCAGTATCAGAAGTATAACCTATTCTGTACTTAGGTGTTTCAAATATAAAGCCTGTGCCTTCTGAATCAAAGTGCTTGGTTTTTGTGGTTATTATATTAACATTATTAATACTTATTTTTGAACCTGGACCAAGAGGAAGGATTTTTTCAACAAAGTTACGACTCCTATTCTTAAGAACAGGTAATTCTTTTTCATCACCATTAACAACCTTCTTATTACACACAACCACACCTATCCTGTCAAGACCAGAAACACTCAGGGCTTCAAGCACAGCATTCAAGTCATTGGAATGATTAGTATGAGCATGGCTTACAAGAACAGCAATAGTATTCCTAATACTAACCTCTGCTTGCCTAGCTCTTACCAAGCAACCAGGACCAGGGTCTAGTAAGAACTGGTTGCCTTCAAGCTCAAGAATAATGCCTCCGCTGGCACGTATCTGCTTACCTACAACTATTGAGTCTCCGCCTGTGCCTAAGAATAAGACAGTATTCTCCACAAAAACACCCCCAATATAGAGTGGAAGGTTAATTCTGGTTAATAAGGTTTTTGGTTTGGAGTGGTTTTTCATCAACTTTTTAAATAATAAAAACTTCCTTCTGTGTGCTAGGCTGGGGAGTTCGCCCTTCCCTGTTACCTGAAATGGGATGTATGCAGGAGCTGAAGCCTGGGGGGCGGTTTGCTCCTTGAGTATTAGTCCTGTTTGGACCGTCGATGCTCTGTCCTTATTGGCTCTTATCTTTGTGAACCGAGTCAGATTGGGAACAAAGCAGCTCTAAGCTTTGAAAAGGGTGCTTTGAGGGTTGCGGAGCGGAGGAAAGAACAGGGTAAGCTAGTGCTTATTCAGCTTATCCACCTCCAGGCATGCATTTAATAAATACTTAGCAATAACTTTCTTGGTAAGAAAAAAATGAAGACAGGCATCAGAGGAATTATAAGGGACATTCTATTAATCTACGTCTGCATCAGGCTTGTTATGGTATGGCTCTTTGGTGCAAAGTTTGATATTGTGCTGGGAATAATGGTTATACTCCTGGGCTTGTCTGCTGTTTGGTTTATGGGGGAAAGGATTTTTTTAGCGCACTGATTCAGAAATATAATCAAAGATTTCTTTATGAAGATTATCTCTGTTTTGCTGTGTAATTTCATAGACTTTGAATTGGTGTTGCTTAAATCTTTCTAAGAAAGGCTTAACATTGATGTTTCTGATAAGAATTATGCATTTGTTAGACTCTAGGCTTTGCTTTGTAATGTTATGAAAGCCTTTTTCTTTTAATTCTAGTTTACCATACTCATCAATCACAGTGTATTTGTCTGTTTTAACAGAGTTTTCTATGGTTTGCTCTGCAAATCTGATTACTTTATTCTTAATATAATTAGACCCTATTCTCTGGGAATCAGGCATCTCTTGTTTGTAAAGAAATCTGTGTTTTTCACCAGTTATTACATCTGTAATATCATCTCCTATGCAGAGGATTCCACCAACAAGAATATTATCTTGTTTTAGTTTTTCAACCAGTTTTTGTGCAACTGTTGTTTTTCCAAAATGTTTTGCTCCTGATATGATTATGTTCATTATACCACTATCACAAAAATAAGAGCAGCTATTGTAAATATTCCTGACACTGCATAGAATGGATTTGTACTTACGATTTTATCAAGCCTTATTTTTAATAGCTTGTCGGTTATTGGAACAACATTATACCCTAATAACATGAACAGCATTGCTCCTATGCCGAATTTCCATCCCTCTGTTCCAAGATATTTTAATATTCCTAAGGCTCCCATCTTTAGCCAGTAATTAAACTTTAATACATAAGCTGTGAAATAAGCAAAAGCAGCAAGAGACACATAGCCTAGTGCAAAGCCTGCTAGTGCTTTGTTAAGCTGAACATGCATCTGCTTTACTTTGTCTGCTACTGCCATGATTGATTCAAATGCAAGAGCTGTTAAGATGATAGCAACAATTGGTCTTAGCACATTGCTTCCTGGTATTAAAAAGTCTATTGCTTTAAAACCAGCCGCTATAAATCCCATAAATATTCCTATACCTCTTACTCTATACAGTCTTCGTGCAAGGCTCATCAAGCCTGTGCCTATAGATGTCATGATAAGGCCGGTGTAAGGATGAAGACCAATCCAATGCAACACATTGCCCATGGTTGCTTCTAAAATACCCCATATTGAGCCAAGAAACAACACTCCCATGAAAATAACAAACCAGTTTTGTTTCATTATTCCACCTCAATCTTTTAACCCATCACGTATTCCTTTTCTTATCTCTTCCCAGTACTCTTTTGCTGCTTTAAGTTTATCTTTTTCAAATCTTTCAATCCATTCTTTTGCATCTTTGTCTTCAGGGTTTTCTTTTAAGAACTTTTTAAAGAATTCAAAGTTTATGTCTATTACTCTCTCACTTTCCCAGAAAACACTCTTGTTATTCTGGTTAATTTTTTGTACTAGTTTTTTATGATGAGCAAAAAAATCAATATTCAATTTAAAGTGTTTGTTAATAATATCCTGCATTAATTCTTCTATCCAGCCCCTGTGAAACCTGCAACAACCAGAATTATCAGAGTAAAGCTCTTTTATCATTCTCTCAGTATTCTTTTTTCCAAGCTCATAAGGATTTGCTATGCTGTATTTATAATATTGAAAATACTTACCCATTATTGGCATAGGACTAAACAATCCAGGACCCCAGTACATGTTAGGAACCATGCAGCCTTGTTCTCCATAAGCATTGTAAACAGCTAGGTTAATG
>DAOWFR010000023.1 GCA_030637925.1 Methanobacteriota archaeon | reverse complement strand
GTAGTGGAGGAGAAAGAAGAAGTAAAACTAATTGTTGATGATGAAGGCAATAAGATAATGGAGCACACCCTTGAAACAGTTGGAGGGCAAGAAAAGCCTGAAGGGCTTCCTGAGCTACCAGAGATTATTAGTGAAGAAGAAGCCAGAGAAGAGGTTTTTAAAGAGGAGAGAGTTGAAGAAGAAGTAAAAGAAGAGGTTAAAGAGGAAGTTGAAGAAGAAAAACAAGTACCTGATGAGGAATTAAAAAAAGACCTTGAGTTCCTTGAAGAGATAGAAAAAAAGGAAGTAAAGGAAGAAGGAGTTGAAGAAGGAATTATTGAAGGAGAAGTTGACAAAGAAGTAAACTTGTTAGAAGAAGTACTGAGTATAAAAGAGATAATTGAAAGAATGGAAGAGCATGCTCTTAATAATAACAATGTAGCATACGAGCAAGAAGCAAGGAAGTTAAAAGAGATGATTAGTAGGGTTAGGGAGGAAAGTTAGGGTTTTTTCTAAATATTTAAAAAACAATCATTATTCTCTGGTACTATGACTAACAAATGCATTAAATGTAATAAAGCTGTGTATTGCTCTAATTTATGCAGAGAACATTTTAAGGATTATTTTGAAAAGAAAGTAAAACGTATTATTAAGAAGTTTGATTTGTTCTCAAGAAAAGATAAGATTGGTGTTGCTGTTAGTGGGGGCAAGGACTCAACAAGTGTTTTATATATTCTTAATAAATTAGGTTATGCTATAGAAGCAGTTACTGTTGATGCTGTTATTGGTAATTACACTAAGAAGAATCTTGAGAATATTAGAAAGGTTTGTAAAAAATATAAAATAAAATTACATGAGATTTCTTTTAGAAAAGAGTTTGGTATGTCATTATGCTTTATCAAGTCTGTTGCGCATGAGAAAGGACTTAAGTATTCTTCTTGTTTTATATGCGGTATTCTTAGAAGATATTTATTAAATAAGCATGCTAAGAAGCTTAAGTTTGACTGCCTTGCAACAGGTCATAATCTTGATGATGAAGCCCAAAGCTTTATAATGAATGTTTTTAGGAATGATTTAATCCTTGCAAGAAGACAAGGCCCTGTTAGTGGATATATTGTGAGCAAGGCTTTTGTTAAGAGAGTTAAGCCTTTGTATCTTTGCTCTGAAAAAGAAACAACTGCTTATTCAAAATTAATGAAATTCCCTGTTAATTATAATCCTTGCCCTTGCTGTGTAGGTGCTTACAGACGAGAATACAGGGAGATGCTTGATAAGTTTGAGAAAAAGCATCCTTCTGTTAAGTACAATATTATTCAGTTCTTCTTAAGAACTATTTATAAGATGAAAAAAGTTGAAGATATAAAAGTTAATGCCTGTGCTTATTGTGGAGAGCCCTGTGCAAAGGATGTTTGCAAGAGATGTGAGATACTGATTGCTTTGAAGAAAGATAAATAGGTACTAAGTTAAAGTTTATAAATAAAATCGGTTTTCCCTCTGCTATGAAGCCAGAAGAACTTCCAGAGGAAACCTTGATTAGAATTTTAGAGGCATATAAGAAAAAACTTGGAGATGAAAGTATAGATATCCTGATTAAAAATCCTGGATTACTATTACCACACATTCATGCTTATTATAATCAGGATTCCCACATTCTATATGACCGCTCTGGCTCAAGATGGACTGATGATACAAAACTAGGCTTTTTTGTGAATGAGAAAGGGGATTTAGAAATAACTGTAGAACTAGAGATGAGATCAAGTAATAAAACAGAAATTGTTAAAGCTGAAAAAGCAAAAAAGGAATTTCTTGAAGAAGTTAAACAATACTTATAAAACTCAAACTTTATTTGCTCGCGTTGCGAGGCTTTCTTTCTTTACCTTATTGAAAATTAATCGCAACATTTAAATAAAAAAAGATTAAAAAATATATTATGAGGGAAAAAAGGGGGCGGCCTATTGGCAGCAGTATAAGACAGAACCTTATAGAGATTCTTTATTTTAAGAAAAATGCTTATGGCTATGACTTGTACAAGGATTATTGTGCTTTGTTCCCAGCAGTCACCCTCAGAGTAATTTATTATCACCTGAAAAAAGGGGTTGCTCTGAAAGAATTTGAATTAGAAACAATAAAATTAGAGAAAGGTAATTATTCTTGGGGTAGTGAAGCAGAAAAAAAGTATTACAAACTAGGTCCTGATGCCAGTCCCAAAATGAATAAAAAAGTAAAGGCTTATTTTGAGAAAAAAAGAGGTAAATAATTAGTTAAGCTTGAAAATGATAAGAAGCTTTGTATGCAAAGACCATAGAATACTCAGGGATGTTCCTTTAAAACAGATAAAAAAACATCTTAAAAACAAAAAGACAACTGTATGGATTGACCTGGAAAAACCAACTGATTCAGAATACAAATTCTTAGAACAAACCTTTGATTTTCATGCCTTGTCCATAGAAGACTGTAAAAAATCCTTAGAACTACCCAAGGTTGATATTTTTGAAGACTATATCTTTGTAGTGCTACATAGTGTCTCTCCTAAATTAGAAAAGGGTCATCCTAAGAGAGGAGAGGTAGACTTTTTTCTTGGCAAGAACTATCTAATATCAGTGCATACTTTCAAGTCTCCTAGTGTTGAGCACCTGGTTGAAAAGCTTGAGAATAACAAGAAAGGAACTACTAAGACAGCTGATTTCTTTATGTACGAGATCATAGATTATGCCATAGACCTTTACTTTCCTTTGCTTGACAACTGGGAAGATTATATTGAGGACTTGGAATCATCCATTATCAGTCACAAACCATCAAAAAATTCACTAAAAAAAATAATGCGTATCAAAGGAGAAGTCCTTCATCTTAGAAAAAGCATTGCACCTCAAAGAGATGTTATTAACAAGCTTACAAGAAGAGACTTTCCTTTTATCCATCCATTAACAAGTATATACTTCAGAGATGTGTATGATCATATAATGAGGGTGTACACAGAGCTTGAAACCCAAAGAGACTTAATCAACAATGCTTTTGAAGCCTATATGTCAGTATTATCAAACCAGATGAATGTGATATCAAACAAGATGAACCAAGTGATGCACAAGTTAACCATAATAGCCACTGTATTCATGCCTCTCACCTTTATAGCAGGAATCTATGGTATGAACTTCAGGTATATGCCTGAACTAGGCTGGCGTTATGGCTACTATGTTATCCTTGGCATAATGTTCATAATAGCAATTCTAATGTACTTCTTCTTTAGAAAAAGGAAGTGGGCGTAACATTACAGGGCTTATTTTTTTCTCTTGGCTCTTTTTTTCTTGCTTTTTCTTTTCCTGCTCTTAACAAGCTTCTTAGGCTTTTTAATATTCTTCTTGTAAACAATGGTTCTGTAAGGGAAAGGAATCTCTACTCCTTCCTTGTCAAACCTCTTCTTAATATTCTCTTTTAACCCAAAAGAAGATATAACAGCTTTTGGCTGGCTCTCAACCCAGTAGTAACCTCTTAGCCTGACACTGAAATCACCACAATCAACAACCCTTACTTTCACAGGGTCTTTTCCTGCAAGCATGTCAGCCTCTGTTCTGTTATCAATAAAAGCAGGGTGTTTTAGGATTTCATTCTTCATAACCTTCTTGGCAAGGTCAATGTCACTATCATAGCTAATACTCATCTCAACAGTTGCAAGTATTCTTTCATCTCCAAGAGTGTAATTGTTTATGACCTCCTCGTTAATAAGGGAGTTAGGAATAATCACATGCCTGTTATCCCATGTCTTAAGCACAGTATGCCTAAGAGTAATGTCCTGGATTATGCCATAATCATCCTTAAACCTAATCCTGTCACCAACACGAAAGGGCTGGCTAACAGAAATCATAAGACCTGCCATAATGTTTGACAAGGTTTTCTGAGTAGCAAATCCAATGATTATAGCAATCACACCTGCTCCTGCTAGCAAGGAATAAGAAAAAGCCTTAAGGCTTGGGATGCTGCTAATAATAAGAATAATGCCTACAACATAGATTATGCCAACGATTATTCTTCTCATAAAAATAAACTTGGTCTTATCAGCTGCGATTTTCTCCTTATAATCACCCTTGTGTTTTTTAGCATGCTTTTCAAGAGCAAGCTCTGCTCCTTTTAAACTCTTCTTAAGAAGATAATTTACAAGATTAGCCACTACTATTGTTACTACACCAATAAAGATAGGGGTAATAACTATTCCAAATGTAGGTACATTAACACTAAAGAGCGTATCCATTCACTCACCTAGTTATATAGGACAGAAGGAGCATTTATAAATTATTTTATTTTCTTTAAAAAACCTAGTAGTGCATAGGCTTCTCTTTTGGTCATAAAAGACTTTGTAATCATGCGCTTCCACACTTTAACCTGAGTATCTTTTTTTCTCTGTGTTGCAAAATCCATTTTTTTCATTGCACTCTTTAATAACTTCATTATCTGCTCTTTTTCTTTCCTGCTCATAGGTTTGTAAGGCTTTAGTATTTCTTTAGTATTCTTTTCCTTATATACTTCATAAAGAATTATTGCTAAGGCATGGCTTATGTTAAGAGCCTTGTAATTCCTGCTTGTAGGAATGGTCACCATGAAATCACACAGCTTAATTTCTTTATTTCTTAGTCCTTCACTCTCTCTCCCAAGGATTAAGGCAACTTTTTTCTTTTTTATTTCTTTAAGTTTTTGTGCTAGTTGCTCTGGAGTCATAGGGCTCCTTGGAATATTATAATCAGTGCCTAGTTTGCTGGTGGTGCCTATAAGATAATCATATCTTCCAAGAATATTAAAGCTATTAATCCTTGCTTTATCAAGTATTTTCTGAGCATTCTTAGCCAGCCTTCTTGCTTGTTCATTGATTCTGCATTTAGGATTAACCAGAACAAGCTCTTTAACACCAAAATTAGCCATGACCCTTGCAACACTACCGATATTACCAGGGTTTTCAGGCTCTATAAGGATAATACTGAGCATGGGCTTAAAGAATTTGAGTTTTGTTTAAAAAGTTAATTATATCATGATTGCCTTTAGTATGGGTGTAAGAAGAAGTATTACAATTATTATTATCATTATCATTGTTATCTTGCTCCAGATAATAAGGCCTTTTTTCTTGCCAAGAGTTCTTGTTAGACTTACATGAAGCATTCTTCCACCATCAACAGGTCCTATTGGCAAAAGGTTTGCAAGTCCAAGGCCTAGACTTAGCATGAATATCCAGCTGAACAAGCCTAAGAACCACAGGAAAATCTTTATTAGAATATTATCCTCATTAGTATGCCTTGTTTGTATGGTCACTCCTATTACTGGCTGGTCAGGGGCATCAGGTCTGCTAGTGGTTGTTATTGTGTAGTTCTTTTCATTATTACCAATTATTACTGTTTCATTAACCTCTATCTTATCAAATACTTTTATAAGATCCCCTATGTTTGTTATAGTAATATTATTAATCCTATTATAGATAACATCTGTCTCAATACCTGCCTGCTCTG
>DAOWFR010000071.1 GCA_030637925.1 Methanobacteriota archaeon | reverse complement strand
CAGGACTATGGTGACTGCAGGACTAATATTATTCCTAGTGCTAGTGATGCTGAGAGCTGGGCTTCAAAGCTAAGAATGATTAGTGGCAGGCCTTTGGATGAGGCTAATCCTGTGCTTGACACAGAGATAAGCATTCCTGGGATTGCAAGGGCAAGAGTAGGAGTAATAGCGCCTCCTCTTAATCCCTTTGGTATTGCTTATGCTTTTAGGCGTCATCGTGACAAGCCATGGACTCTGCCATTATTTATTCATAATAAAATGATTACTTCTCTAGCAGCTGGTCTTATTAGTTTCTTGGTTGATGGTAATCGTACGCTGCTGGTGGCTGGTACAAGAAGTGCTGGTAAGACAAGCTTGTTGGGTAGTGTAATGGTAGAGATTATGAGACGGTACAGGGTGCTTACTATTGAGGACACTCTGGAGTTGCCGAATGAGAGTTTAAGGAGTTTTGGTTATAATATTCAACCTATGAAAGTAGCTTCTGCTCTTTCTAAGGGAACAGCAGAGGTTCCTGCTGATGAGGGTATAAGAACCACTCTTAGACTAGGAGACTCTGCTCTTATTGTAGGAGAAGTCAGGAGCACAGAAGCAGCTGCTCTTTATGAGGCCATGCGTGTGGGTGCTCTGGCAAATGTTGTTGCAGGCACTATTCATGGTGACAGCCCTTATGGGGTTTTTGACAGAGTGGTTAATGACTTAGGAGTTCCTAGGACTAGTTTTAAAGCCACTGACATAATCATTGTTGCAAATCCCATTAAGAGTCCTGATGGTCTACATCGTTGGAGACGGGTTACTCAGATAACAGAGGTTAGAAAAGAATGGGAGGATGACCCTCTTAGAGAGCATGGTTTTATTGATCTTATGAAGTATAATTCTAAGACTGACCAGCTAGAACCTAGTGACGAACTTATTAATGGTGATAGTGATATCCTCAAAGCAATAGCTGGTAATGTAAAGGAGTGGGCTGGTAACTGGGATGCTGTGTGGGAGAATATAATGCTAAGAGCAAATATTAAGGAAGAGATTGTTAAGGCTGCTGAGTCTGAAAATAATCTTGACTTGTTAGAAGCAAGGTTTGTTATTAAGTGTAATGACCAGTTCCACAAGATTTGTGACAAGGTAAAGAACAAAGCTGGTAGGCTTGATTCTGATAGAATATTCTTTGAGTGGAAGGAGTGGTTTAAAAAAGGGGTTAAGAAGGAGAAGAACAAGAAACTAGGCTTAGGAACTTAGGAAGATAAAGTGAAGATAAAGGGCACTCATGGCTGGAATACATGGCAGGAGAAAAGGATACTTTAGAAGAACTCAGAACAAAGTATGAGAAGAGACTAAGAAAGAGCTTTAGAGAAGAAGGTGTAGAAGGAGCTTCTTCTGAAGAAGCAAAGCCTTTAACATCAAGAGAGTATGCTGAGTTTAAGAAAGAAAACATGCCTCATCAGCTTAATTTTTATGAGAAGCTATGCAACTGGTCTGAGAAAGTCTTAAGAATAACGCCTGATAAGAAGAAGGTAGCTAAGCTTGAAGAGGCAATAAAGATATGCCACCTTGAGATTACTCCTGGAGGGGTTACTAGTTGCTCACTGTTGGCTCCTATTGTATTAGCATTTTCAATAATTCTAGTAACCTATATAATCCCTTCATTTCTTGTGCCTGGAAGCGGAAGCATGTTCTTTGTTCTGTTCGCCATAATGGCTGCTCTTGGCATCATTATCCCCTTACAGAAACTCCCTTTTTTTCTGGCAAATAATTGGCGTATGAAAGCCAGCAACCAGATGGTGCTATGCATTTTCTATATTGTCACTTATATGAGGCACACAAGTAATTTGGAGAGAGCTCTTAGCTTTGCAGCAGAACACCTTGCTCCTCCTCTTTCTCTTGATATGAAAAAGGTTTTGTGGGATATTGAGTCAGAAAAGTTTGACTCATTAAAAGAGAGTCTTGATGATTATCTTCAGACCTGGCGTAAATATAATATGGAGTTTATTGAGAGCCTGCACCTAATAGAGTCCTCACTCTATGAGACCACAGAGGGCAGGAGGCTTGATGCTCTTGACAAATCCCTTGGTGTTATTCTTGAAGAGACTTATGAGAAGATGCTGCACTATGCTCATAATCTTAAAGGTCCTCTTACTGCTCTGCACATGCTTGGAATAATTCTTCCTATACTAGGTTTGGTTATTCTTCCCTTGCTTGTGAGCTTTATGTCAGAAGTGAAATGGTATCATTTATTTATGCTCTACAACATTGTGCTACCAGTAATAGTATTCTACCTTGCAAGAAATGTACTTTCAACCAGACCAACAGGTTATGGTGAGAGTGACATCTCTGAAACTAATAAGGAGCTAAGAAAGTACAGGAACATCCTTATACCTTTAGGTAAGGAACAGCTTAGAATAAGTCCTACACTACTTGCATTAATAATCTTTATTATATTATTCATAATCGGCGCATCTCCTATTATAATACATATAGCCAAACCTGATTTTGACTTGGCCATGACTGATAAGGGCTTAACAGTAATTGATACTCCTACCCACCCAGAAGCAACCTATTATTTTCTAGGTTATAGGAATGAAGTTAAAGAAGGTCAAGAAACAGGTAATCTGGTAGGACCTTTTGGCCTTGGAGCAACAATTCTAAGCATGGTGCTTGTACTTGCCTTTGGCCTAGGAATAGGCTCTTATTATCATTTCAGAAGCAGGAATGTGATAAAGATAAGAGACCAAGCCAAAGCCTTGGAAAAAGAATTTGCTTCAGCACTCTTCCAGCTTGGTAATAGGTTAGGGGATGGCTTGCCGGCAGAGATAGCCTTTGGAAAAGTAGCACAGGTAATGGAAGGAACCCTTAGTGCTAAGTTCTTTGAAATGGTAAGCATTAACATCTCAAAACTAGGCATGAGTGTTGAGCAAGCAATCTTTGATGAAAAGAGAGGAGCCCTTGTTTATTATCCTTCAAATCTTATTGAGAGTAGTATGAAAGTACTGGTTGAGAGCAGTAAGAAGGGACCTATGGTAGCCAGCCAAGCAGTAATCAACATCTCTGAGTACATAAAGCAGATGCATAGAGTTGATGAGAGGCTGAAGGATTTAATGGCAGATATTGTTAGTAGCATGAAAAGCCAGATTATGTTTTTAACACCAGCCATAGCAGGCATAGTGGTTGGCATAACAAGCATGATAACCCAGATCCTGGGTAGCTTGTCTTTGAGGCTTTCTGAATTGTCAAGCCAAGCAGAAGGAGCTAGTGTTGCAGGAGCAGGAATGATGGGTATGTTTGGAACAGGCGTACCAACCTATTTCTTCCAGATTATTGTTGGATTATACGTAGTGCAGATAACCTTTATATTGTCAATTCTTATTAACGGCATAGAGAATGGGAGTGACAAGCTCAGTGAAAGATATATTATAGGCAGGAATCTTTTAAGAGCAACCATTACATACATAGGAATTACCCTGGTTGTAACCCTGCTCTTCACCTTTATAGCAGGCTCAATACTGACGAGTTTTGCAGCGACTTAATTTGTAAGAAAAAACTAATTCTAAAAATAGGAATAAGTGGGTCGGCTGGGATTTGAACCCAGGATTCAGGATAGCACACAATTACTTATGCTATTCACCTACGTGACTGAGGATTGCTTCTTCAGCGTATTGAGCTACACTTATAGTGTATGTGCTCTCCCAGTCTGAGCTACCGACCCAATAAACACTTAAGACTAGAATATTATTTATAAATGTTTTGCGTTAGAATTATTTCAGCTCTTCAAACTTCTTCTCCTCATTAATAAGAGCTCTTAAGGTTTCTTTTAGCTCCTCTATCTTCGCTCTTACTTGTTTCTCTGTATCTCTATCTCTGATTGTAACTGTTTCAGGTTTCTTTTCAAGGGTTTCATAGTCAATAGTTATGCAAAAGGCTGTGCCTGTTTCTGCTGCTCTTAGGTAACGCCTGCCTATTGCTCCTGTCTCATCATATACACACAAGAAATTTTTTTGAAGCAGGTTATATACATTTCTTGCTTTTTTCACAAGCTCAGGCTTTTTCATTAATGGGAAAACAGCTATTGGTATTGGGCTGAGATGATAAGGAATCTTAAATATTGTTTTTCCTTGTTCTTTTTCCTTTTTCTCATAGAACAAGTCAAGCAGAGCAAACACTGGCCTGTCTGTTCCAAAAGCAATCTCAAGAACATGAGGAACATATTTCTTGCCTGTTGCTTCATCAAAGGCTTTTAACTCTGTCTTACTGAATTTTTCATGTTGTTTTAAATCATAGTCTGTTCTGTCATGCACACCGCACACTTCTATCCAGCCAAAGCTCCTTGTATTTATCTCTATATCCCAGGCATCATCTGCATAAAAGGCTTTTTCATCAGGAAAATGCTGCCTAATCCTTATCTTATCCTCTGGTATCCTAATGTTTCTGAATAATTTATAACCTATTGCTATGTTCCAGGCATATGCCTGGCTCTTAAAGAAACCCTTTTTTAATGCATCTTTTATCTTTATTTTCTCTGGTTTTTTATTTGCTTTCTGACTCTTATAATCCCATAAAGGAAGAACATCATTCTCTATTTCTTTGTATTTTTCAAAATTATTCTTTAATTCTTCTTTAATGAATAACTGGGATTCTGCTTGGGTGAACTCTCTCATCCTGATAATGTGCTGTCTTGGGCTAATTTCATTTCTAAAAGCCTTACCTATCTGGAACACTCCAAACCATGGCTGTCTTCTAAAGAAATCAGTGAATCTTAGGAATGGTAAATAAGTTGCTGTTGCTGTTTCTGGACGATTATAAGCTTCTTTATCAATACCTACTCTAGTCTTCATCATTAAGTCATGCTTTTTTATGTCTGGTTTGAACTCCCCTCCACAAGAGGGGCACTTAATATTTTTCTTCTTAATAAATTCAAGGTACTCTTCTGGTTTCTTGAAAGTATGAGTTTCTGGATAATTCTCAAGTAACTGGTCAAGTCTAAAATTGGATTTGCACTTAACACATGATATCATAGCATCTGTAAAGCCTTTTAGATGACCCGAAGCCTCCCATACTTTTCTCTCCATTACAATAGGGCATTCTACTTCAAAGAACTCTTGTTGCTGAAAGGTTTTCCTAATAACCTCTTCTACCTTGTTTTTTAAGAGCTTTCCAAGAGGCGCATAGGTGTAAAAGCCTGCTGTTCCTCCATATATCTCTGGCTCAGGACCCCATACAAAGCCTTTTCCCTGCAAAAAACTTATTAGCTCTTGTAGGAATTCTTTCTTATTGCTCATAGACGAGAATTAAGCAGGATGATTATATAAATTTAACTGAAAAGATAAGAAAAGCTTAAAACACTGAACATCTTCCTAGTTTTTAAGATGAGCAAAGAAACCTTGGATGTTATAACTATACAAGCTAATTTTTCATATAACTTTGAGTTAATTAACTGTATCATGCCTACTTGGATTAGACAAAGGATAGGTGATCTTGGTATGAGCAAAGTAAAAGATATTTGTAAAGAGTATAAATTTCAATTTAAACAGATTGATAAAGAAGCAGCTAAAATAAAGACTCATGAACTCAAGCTTTTTTATAATAATACTATTAATGAAGAGGTATTACCCTCATTTAAAAATTTAGAGCAAATCATAGCTATTTATGATAATGGTATTTCACTTCAACGTAAACATAAATATGAGGTGATGTGTTCTTTATCTAGCTTAGGAAGTACATATTATGCATTAAAGAATTATCTGGTTGGATGTAAAATCCTAGAAGCAAGAAAAAAATCCAGATAAGAATTACTCAACACTATAACCCATTGCTCTGAACAAAGGAGCTCTGTTCTTGTCCTTGATTATTATGTTTATTGTTCCTATTGCTGTTTCTTCAAAAGAATCTGTGCAAGTAATTGTTACCTGGTATTCTCCAGCATCATCATAACTTGTTAAGGTTTCTGCCTTATCTGTCCATCCAGAATAAGTTATTTCAACAGGGTCTTGGTCAATACATTCTGCTGTTATCTTAACCACTTCTGTTTCAGTTACTGTTATATCCTCTAAGCCTGTTAATGTTGGAGGCTCATTTCTTTTACAAGCATCTCCTAGGTCAACCCATTTATTCCTGCCCACAGGAACTCCTCTGCATTCAGCATTATCAACTTGGCAGCTGCCATAGCCATAATAGTAATAACACCCATATCTAAGAGGATTAAACCTTGTGTGAGGCTTAACATCTGGTGAGTACCTGAATGCTGCTGCTAGAGAAATAATTAGCAGTGTTATTAGAATTATTGGTAAGATTTTCTTAAACATAAATATCGCCTTTATTCACTTAATAGTAGTGGAGAAGTCTTTTTTTGTTTATAAAGGTTGTTGTTTTTACTTTCTCAGCCACTCAACCTGTTCCTTATCCAAGTCTAAATAATTAGTTATCTTTTCAGCTTCTTTCTTGTTCTTCTTAAAAACAGGCTTAAGATAAGGCAGGGTATCCTGCAAAGCTCTTTTAGTGCTTGTATGCGTTTTATCACCTATCTTCTCTGCAATAGCTTTTTTCTTTGCATTCCTCTGCTTAGCAAACCACAACTTAAAAATCCTAGAAGTTGGTTTATACTTAACCAAGTTTCTGTATTTCTCGTCTTTTGAAAGAGCAATACCAGCGCTTAATAAATTATAACAATAAACATAGAACCTGTAATATTGCCATCTTATAATCCTACCTTTGAAAACATCTGCTCTGCTCAAAGCATCAAAGCCTTTTGCTAAATCAACAGGCTTAACATATTCTTTGGGTAAGTTCTCATCCATCCATAAAAAGATTTTATCAAGGTTTTCATCAACATTATCAAAAGCACCAAGAGCAACATCAATATCAGTTGTTTTGAAAACTTTTATCATGGCTTGTATTATAGAGTCAGTTTTATCCCTGTCACTGTAATCCTCAACTTCTTTTTTTGTTAATCTTTTATCAGCAAAAGCAAGGCTTTGCAAGTCATTAATAGCAGCTCTTATATCACCGCCTGCTCTTCTAGCAAGCACTGTAAGAGCTTCTTCATCATATCTTATTTTTTCCTGCTTACAAACCTTTTTTAAGAACTTCAGAACACTTGTATAAGGTCTTGTTCTGTACTCTAATAACACAGACTTTTTTCTAAGACCAGAGAATTTCTTATTATAAGGGTCATTAGCAACAAGAACAATAGGATAAACACTTGTACCAATAAGTTTCAGAATGGCTTGTACTCCTCCTCTGTCCTCTCTGCCAGTAATACCATCTAATTCATCAACCAGGATAATCTTGCTCTTAAAGAACAAGCTTGCCTGCTTAGAAGCACCACCTAGCAAAGAGTTAATCTGTTGAGCATTCCTTGTGTCACTAGCATTAATCTCAACCAGTTCATAGCCCAAGTCATGAGCAAGAGCATAAACACTACTGGTTTTACCACCACCACTAGAGCCATAGAGTAAAAGAGCTTTTCCTTTTTTAAAATTAGTAATGAAATTCTTTAACTCATCCAATACACGAACACGAGCCTCAATATCACTGAGCTTCTTAGGCATGTACTTTCTAATCCATGAAACTGATTCCATGATAAAGAAGAAAATAGTAATGGTTTATTAAGGTTATTGAAATGAAAAGGTTTCTTGGTATATAAAGAGTTAAGTTTAACTTAACTGACTGGCTTTTAGTTCTGATTCAAAAAGAAATGCGTTAAAATGGAACATTATTAAGGTCTTCTTCTTTTGCATCTAAAATTTTTTTCGACCAAATATCATAATAATTTCTTACATCTTTTCCTTTAAACCTTACCATCTCAACACCCCAACCATAAAGTATTAATTCATTTTTATTGAATGAAACGTCACAATGACCTTGGCATAAATTAAATTTGATATCTTGCCCGTCTTCAAAAGTATCGATTAAGTCGAAGAATTCAGGGGTATATCTTTCAATTTCACTTATTATATCGTTTAATTTTAGTTTCTTTGCCTCTTGCCTTAGAGCGTCCTGAAACTCTTGTTTTTTCAAGTACATAGAGTTAATAAATTCATCTAAACCCATTTTACGCCAGAAAATATGAGAATCTATATAAACATTACTTAAAATTCAATTTTTTCAAAGTATATAACAATTGTAACAATGAAAAAACAAGCTATACGGCTGCCGGGAATCGAACCCGGATCCCAAGCTTGGGAAGCTCGTATCATACCACTAGACCACAGCCGTATGTAGAGAGGTTATTCAGTTCTTATATAAAAAACTAAGTTTTTAGATAAACTTTAAGAATACTTGATAATTCCCCTTCAGTATGATTATCGGTGTTGTGGGTAAACCAAATTGTGGAAAATCAACTTTTTTCAAAGCCATGACCTTAGCAGAGGTAGAGATAGCTAATTACCCTTTTGTTACTATTAAGCCTAATCATGGGATGGGATTTGTAAGAATACCTTGTGTTAGTAAAGAGTTTAAGGTTAAGTGCAAGCCAAGGCTTGGTTATTGTATTGATAATAATCGTTTTGTGCCTGTAGAACTAATAGATGTTGCTGGTCTTGTACCAGGAGCTCATAAAGGCAAGGGCATGGGTAACCAATTTCTTAATGACCTTAACCAAGCAGATGCTTTAATACATATTATTGATGTTAGCGGAGGCACTAATGAAAAAGGAGAGCCTGTAAGTACAGGAACATATAACCCTACAGAAGATATAAAATTCTTAGAAGTAGAATTAGACCATTGGTATCATGATATTCTTAAGAAAGGCTGGGATAAATTAGCAAAACAGATACAGCAAGAGCATTTACAAGTGCACAAAGTGCTTGCAAAGCAATTATCAGGCATGGGAGTTGATGAGGAATTAATGGAGTCTGCTCTTAAAAAAACAGAGCTAAAAGATAAGAGTGTAATACAATGGACTGATGATGATTTATTCAAACTAGCAGGTTTTCTTAGAAAAAATACCAAGCCTATGATAATAGCTGCTAATAAAATTGATGTTGCAGGAGCAAAGGATAATTATGATAAATTAATAAAAGAGTTTCCTGATGAAATCATTGTTGCTTGTAGTTCAGAGTCAGAACTAGCCTTAAAAGAAGCAGCAAAGCATGAAATGATAAAATATGTTCCTGGTGATGATAAGTTTGAAATGATTGATGACTCAAAACTCAATGATAAACAAAAGAAAGGACTTGACTTTATTAAAAATAATGTTCTTAACAAATCTAATAGTACAGGAGTGCAGGATGTGCTTAACAAAGCAGTATTTGAACTCTTAGATCATATAGCTGTTTATCCTGTTGCTAATAATAAATTAACAGATAAGGATGATAATATATTGCCTGATTGTTTTTTAGTACCAAAGAAAACAACAGCATTGGAGTTTGCTTACAAAGTACACACAGACATAGGAGATAACTTTGTGAAAGCAATAAATCTTAAGACAAAGCAGCCAGTAGCCAAGGATGCTCCTCTTAATAATAATGATGTTATAGAGATAATGACGAGTAAATAAGAAAAATTACTTCTTCCTTATCAACCCATACTTCTTTAATGCTTCCTTATACTTCTGGAAGTCCTTGCTAGCTTTAAAGCTCCTTTTCTTAATAGGTGTTAGCTGTTCAAGCCATTTATGAGAAATCTTTATGACATCAATAAGGTCTTCATCAAGCACAGCCTCTTCTTCCTCTACAGGCATCTCTACTATTTCCATTGGTCTTCTCTTAAAAATATTAATTTTGCCAAAGAATCTTGTTAAGAGGCCTTCTCTTCTCTCTATTAGCTCTTCTTCTTCCTGTTTTATCTCTTTTATCTCTCCTTCTTTCTCTATAATCTCTTTCTCAGTCTCTTCTATATCATCCTCCATCATTCTTAGCCTGGCCATCTCCTCTGGTGTTAATTCTTCTGCCTGAGAAGCCTCTTTTATCAAGTCTCTTCTAAAAGTGAATAATCTTTTTAAGAATCCTGGTTGCTTATACTCAACATGTACTTCAGTTGGTCCTATATCAGGAACTTCTTCTTCAGCCTTTTTCTTAGCAGCAAAAGGCATCTTAAAGCTAAAACCCTTTCTAGGATCAGCTTCTCTTGCTTTTCTCTTTTCAATATAAGTTCCCAAGTCCTTGTTAAAATCCTTTTTTGCTATTTTTACCACCCTTGAATATTATATTCTATGATTAAAGTTTGCTTATTTATAAAATTTTTCTTAGTAAGTGGGGACGGAGGGATTCGAACCCCCATCTGTTGGTCTCTTCCTTGAAGCGAAAAACTTCAACAGACCAGTGATTTAATCATTGCCACAGGTTTTCTATGGCTCATCGCTCCAAAACTGGAGCCAACCATTCTAGCCAGGTTATACTACGTCCCCGACAGGCTATAGATGAGAACGAGCTTATTTAAAGGTTACTGTTGGTGTGTTATTAATTGCTATTAGTTGCCCATGAATACTTAAAGAGTTGAATTTTAGTTTAATGTTCCTGAAGGGAAAAAATCAAAGTTGGTGGGCTGGCGAAAGCTTTTTAAATTATTTTTCTTTTCCCAAATATTATTAACTATTTTCGGGGGGTTAAAATGACAGAAACAATTACACCATATAAGAAAATATTATCCATGATGTATAATGGATTACCAAACATATTGGAGAAAAAAGAAGAATTAAAATCAAAAAAGAAAGAGATTTCTGGGAAACTAACAGAATTAGTTGAATATGCAGCAGAAAAAGATTTGACTGTGTCACCAGAAATGGTGGAAGAAGGTGATTATATTGAATGCAAGGATGGATCTTGGGTTCGTAGTAGTTATATAATTTCAATTGTAAATACATTATCTAAAGTGTGCAAAAACGAAGATGAACTTTTGGAAGGAGGAAAACAGTTAATTGATTTAACATTTGAAATATATAATGCTAATGATGGATCAGCTGAATATATTACAGAAGCTGTACCAAACTTAGTTAAAAGTGGTTTAGTAAAAACAAAAGATGAGTTAATAAGAGGAGCAGAAATAATTGCAGATTTGCCCATGAGGGTAAGAGGAGCGGATGGATCATCTATTTTTTCAAAGACTGCCCGTGATATTGCTAAAAGGAAATTTAATTCAATTGATGAATTAACATACCATAGAAATTAAAAATAATCAGAAAATTTGGAATTAACACTTCTTCTATTTTTTTTATCTCAGTGAGCCCATCAATTGCAACCAACATCAGAATTTAGCGAAATTTGGTTTAATGTTTAACAACAGAAAACTATATAAATAACTTCTTCAAAGGATTATTTCCATGCCAGTAACAAGCATTCCTTCAGACAAGTATTTTAAGGTAGTTGATGGCACAGTTATAAGACACTTAGCAGAACTTCCTGATGCTCTTAGGAACATGAATCCTGAAACCTTTGCTAGTCATGTTAATAATGAAAGGAATGACTTCTATGACTGGGTAAAGGATGTTTTTAACCACTCAACCCTTGCAAGAAAGATAAGGAATGTTAAGAGAAAAGAAACCATGGCCAAGAAAGTGTTTAGTGAGATTTTTTCTTAGAAAAATATTAAGATTAAAAAAATAAAATAATTTACCTCTTCTTCTTTCTGCCTTGCTTCTTTGGCCTGTAGTAAGCATAGCCTTTCTCTTCTAGGAGGTCAAAGAATAATAGTACTAGCAAGACTAGGACTATGAACAACACTATGTTCAGGTGTGCGCAATAAGTGTTCCAGTAAGCCATTGGCCCAACAGGCTTTTTCTTTATAACATGCAGGGTCATGAGTGGACTGTCTGTTATTCCGCCTTTCTTGTCATTGGCTGTGAACACTATCTGCTCTGTTCCTGCCCAGTTATGCTCTGATCTTAGCACTGCTATATTCTCTTGTATCTTTACATCTATGTGGTTTGGCTGGCTTGATGTATAGCTAAGCACATCCAGGTCAGGGTCTGTGAAGTACTTGTCTAAGTCAATCTGGTAGGGTGTGTTCTGCCTCCATGCATGATATAATCCTGATTCATCCTCTATTGGCTTTTCATAAAACCTGCTGGTATTAGGGTTGCCTATTAGGATTATTGCTAGGATGCTTATTATTAAGAGGAAGATTAATACTATATTCAAAACCTTTATTGTCTTTATGCATTTTGCTTTTATCCTCTTAATCCTTAAGCCTGGTTTGAATCTCATATAAACAACGATTATGAGCATTATGCCTGCAAGGCCTGCCAGGATAAGACTTATAAGTCCGCACCAGCCTATTCTTGAGTAATTAAAGTTTCTTATGTAATCAACTGCTTTTGCCACAAAGTTCTTGTCTCTTAGCACTATCCAGAACTGCCTGTCATAATTAACGTCAAGCTCCTCATCAACAAGGCTTATTATTAGGGTTAGCTTGTTTAGATAGGTTCCTTGCTTATAAGCACTGTAGTTTCTTGGACGTGCATGCAAGACCTTGATTTCTCCTGCTTCAAAGTCCATCATGTCTTGGTCTAAGTACACGAATCTTGATTCAAGTTCTCCTAACTCTAGCTTGTAAGTGCCTCCTCTTAAGCCTGTGTTCTGCACTAGCATTGGTATGCTCTTTGTATCATAGTTAATCCTGTACTTATCTTGTAGCAAATCAACATTATAGCAGCTTCTCCTACTCAGGCTTTCTAATTCTAATCTTATCTCATGGGTCTGGTAAGGAGATCTTAGCTGCTTTATAATTACAAAGGATGTTTGCTGAGTATCAACACATGGGAAGTCAACTATTATTGGAATATTAACATTCTGGCTTGGTCTTAGTCTTACAAACCTGTCCTCTTCTCTCACACCAACCCCGCCAGGAGTGTCAATTATTATTGCATAAGCCTCTTCATACAAGCCATCATTCCTTATGTTTAAGTTGTAGGTTTTTTGTCCACAGCAAGCCTTGTCAACTAACAGAGTTTCTTGCTCTTCAAGAACAACTTTTGAATCAAAGCAGTTATTAACTATTAGTCTGAAACTCTTTTCCTTGTGCATATTACCATACTCTGTGTTTACACTTAACAACAAGGTGTACTCACCAACATCTTGTTGTGTTGCTTTAATAATCATGTCTACTGAATCTTCTTCTCCTGGTTCTAGGTAAAGGTTTGTCTGGCTTAGCTTTACAAACTCAGGAGCTGTTAAATACATATAATACTTATTAGGAGTGTTTGCAAGATTAGTAAAGGTTATTTCTGCTTTCTTAGTAATGTCTTCGCATGCTTTAATTCCATAGTCCTCTGTTGTTAAACTGAAATCATAGTCTTTTTTAATAACAAAGCTCTCAGCTCCTCTTGCTTGGTTGTTGCCTTTCCCAGAAGTTATGATGAATGGATAATGTATCTCTCCATAGAATGGTAATGGGAACTTTAAGTACATGTACATGGTTATTTCCTGGTCAGGTGCAAGCATTACTTCTTCTTCACTCATAACAGTGAAGTCCTGATATAGCTCAGGCATTATCTTAAAGGTGTCTGTGAAGTCAGCAACATTTTGTAAATCAAGTTGTATTGTGATTATCTGTCCTGGCAGGATTTCATCATTAAGCACCTTGCTCGTGAACTTGATGTTCTGGCACTTCTCAGAAACCACTTGTTTGAATATTTCCTTGCTTCTTCCGTAATTAGTGCTTACTCTTGCAACATAAAAAGCACTTAATGGTGCTTCACAAGGAACATCAATATATACATAGACCTTGTTTTCTTCTCCTGGTTTAAGATTAAAAGTATCATCACTTAAGGTGATTAATTCTCTTATAGGGGAGTATAGTTCTACTCTGAACAAAGCTTCAAAATCACCAACATTCTTTACTTCTAATATATCTGTTCTTGTACTGCACTGGCAAGCCTTTACATTATCAACTGGATAAGGGCTTTCAAGTGAGAATTCATCTGTCACCACATTAACTATCAATGCTGCTTGTACAGGGCTTAACAATAATACGAACATTCCGAGTAATGCTAAATAAAATTTGATATTAATACTTTTTTTCATATTAAACTCCCCCTGATATCTTTTAATAAATTATAATTTAATAATCATGAATTAATAATATGTATCTATATCTTCTTCAAAATCAGGCATTGGTTCTTCTTCAGGCTCTTCCTCTTTCTTTTTTCTTATCTTTCTGAAAGAGAAGATTAATGCAATGATAATGATTATGACTAGGATTATTATGAGAATAATCTTAAATACAGTTACTATCCAACTCACTCTTTGCTCAGGCTGGAATGGCCCTATTGGTCTTGCCACCAGGTCAATAGTTGTTTCTGATAACCCGCTTCTTATTTCTACAGGAATAATGGTTCTGCTTGTTACTGGTTTTTCAATAGCAAGATAAAGATAAACTGTTTCTTGCTCACCAGGCTTTAAGGTTATTGTGTCAGAAGGATTAATGCTATATGTTCCTATGTTTCTTATAATATCTGTATTAGGAACAATCTCATAATCCCTTTCCCTTGTTCCGGTATTGGTTATTTTTATCTTATAAACAACACCTGGTTCATTAACCACTATTTCCCTGTAAGGAGTATAATCAATGCTTGTATCCTTTATCTCATAATCAACGCTTATATTCTCTGCCTCGGTTGTGTCTGCTAGTGCAAGATTACTGAGCAAAATCATCATGCTTAACAAGAATATTCCAATTATTAGATGTTTATTCATTTTCATGCTTTTTAGAGAGTAAGAATTAATATATAAAGCTTTCGTTTGATAACCATTTTGGAGTGGTTAAAGAGGGGATATTAAGAAAATTCTTTTAATACTTTATCACACAAATTAGAAGTCTTTTTAGTGTTCACGTTCTTATCTACTTCGCTTATCATGCCTTTTAAGCTAAGCGAGTCATTTAAAATATCTCTATAATTTATGTTAAATGAAAAGAAATCCTCTTTACGAACACATTTTTTTCTTTTTCTGGAACCAAATATGTAATTTCTTTTTCTGAACTTAACCATATAACTTATATCACTCCGACCTTTTTCTTTTTTTAATTTATAACTTACTTTTTTATTATCCATGGCTTTAGAAAATAAATTTGGATATCTTGAAAGATTTTCTCTAATTTCTCTTTCTCTTTTTTTCTCTGCTTTTTTATATTCTTTATAACTTGACAATGTCTTACGGGTTAACATTTTTTCACCAGAATCAATAATACTGCACATTCTCACTGCTTTTAACACTTTCTGTCCATTATTTTTATGGCGGCTTTTTCAGCTTCTGCTTTTCTTGTATTAAGCTTTTTTAATTGAGCCTGATATTCGAAATAGATTTTATCCATTAAATCAGTCTTCAATTTTTCAGGAGAAGTGCCTTTGGCACTGACAGCAACCACCCTACCGCGATTGCTCGAGCTGTCAAGCTTCTCGCTATCTGAGTACAAAACAAATCCACCGGTCAGGCAAAGCCTGGAAAGACCTGAATCTCTTGTATAAAGATTTCTATTTCCATCCTTATTAAAAATAGGCAATCCTTTATCATTAGTTTCATTAAATGTTTTATTATTATTTTTATGAGCTAGTTGTGGAGAAGAAATTATCTCTGCATCTTCTCTTAATCTGAAAGTTAAGCCATAATCATCATAAGAATTTATAAGGTCAAAACCTGTCAAGGGAATCATAATGGGATTTTTAGGACTGAATTTAATTCCTCTTGTTTTGAGTTGAGAGCCAAGATCTTTTGCAATAGGAGTATTTCTAAAATAATCATCTTCTCCGCTTCTTAAAACCAAGCCAGTATCTTCATGTGTTTCTCTCAAATTCCAACCAATTCTAAGAGTTTTTTCTAAATCAGCCTGTGTTGCTGTTCTAAGATTTTCTTCTTTAAGAATCTGATTTGCAAGAACAACTGCAAAAGGATTTGAGCCTTTTACGATACCATCTTCATATCTGAGAATATTTAGATAAGTATTTCCCTTATAATCAGTTTTAACTCTTCCTTTATATTCTTTAATAAAAGCTTTTCCAAATTCCCCTTTTAGAAAATTTATATGAGGGATAAATTCTGGAATCTCAATTAATGGCTTTCCTTTGAATGTTGGAAATTTTGGTTTTGTCATTTTTTGTTTGTTAACATTAATATTTTCATCCATTCTCTTCATCCTCTTAATAATACTGAACATTCTCACTGCTTTTCAGGCTTTCCATGTATT
>DAOWFR010000078.1 GCA_030637925.1 Methanobacteriota archaeon | reverse complement strand
TGCAGTTCTTGGAAGCAACTCTTTTACAGGAAGCCATTTTATTAATTATGTTTTGGAGAATACCCCTGCAGAAGTGATTGGAATAAGCAGGTCTCCAGAATATAATCCTCTTTTTCTGCCTTATCTATACAAGAAAAAAAGGCCAAGTAGATTCAGGTTTCATCAGCTAGACTTAATCAAGGACTTTGATAAAATAATTAATCTTTTAGATAAGGAAAAGCCAGATGTTATTATTAACTATGCTGCCCAAGGGGAGGTAAGAAACAGCTGGAAATGGCCTGAGCAGTGGTTTCAGACAAACTGCATGGCAGTTGTAAAACTTACTAATGCTTTGAAAGATAAGCCTTATCTCAAAAGATATGTTGCTATATCCACTCCAGAGGTTTATGGAAGCACAAAGAAGAACATTGTTGAGAATTTCAACTTTTGTCCAAGCACCCCTTATGCAGCTTCTAAGCTGGCAGGGGATCTTTTCTTGTTTACTTTGTATAAGAAGTATGGGTTTCCTGTTATTATGACTCGTTCAGCAAATGTTTATGGAATTCATCAACAGCTTTACAGGATTATTCCAAGGACTATTATTTATCTAAAACTGGGTAAAAAAATTCCTTTACACGGGGGCGGTAGATCAGTAAGGTCATTTATCCATGTAAGGGATGTTGCAGACGCTGCCTGGCGCGCTATTACCCAAGGAAAAAATGGAGGTGTTTATCATCTTGCACCTGAAAAAGGAGAGATAAGCATAAAGGACCTTGTCAAACTAGTGTGTGAACTAATGGATTGTGATTTTGAGGCCTCAGTAGAACTTATTGATGAGAACTTTGGTCAAGATGCCATGTACAGCCTTGATTCTAGCAAGGCAAGAAAAGAGCTGGGATGGAAGTCAGAGACCTCCTTAAAAAAGGGAATAAAAGAGATGATTAAGTGGATTGATGAGAACTTTGAAGAGATTAAAAAACAACCTTTGGACTATATTCATAAGATTTAATATTCATAAGATTTAATAATAAGGATAAATTTCACTGGCGCAAGCAGTAAACCATGGTGAATCATAATGAGTGTAAAACATAGTTTCTTACCTCAGCAGTATGATGAAACTGCAAAACCAAGCATAAACCATAACTACTTAAAAGAGCAGTTTGCAGATTACAAAAAGATTTTCAAGGAAATAGAAAAACTTGTCCAGAAGTGTGACTTTACCTTGGGCAGGCCTGTAGAGGAATTTGAAAAAAATATTGCTAAGCTTACAGGAGCAAAATATGTAATAGGTGTGGGTAGTGGTACTGATGCGCTTTTTCTAAGTTTAAAAGCATTGGGTATTGGAGAAGGAGATGAAGTGATAACAACACCTTATACTTTTCATGCAACAATAGGCGCGATTGTTGCTGCTGGTGCAAGACCTGTTTTTGTAGATATTAATGAAGATTACAATATTAATCCTGAGCTTATAGAACAAGCAATAACAGCTAAGACAAAAGCCATTCTTCCTGTTCACTGGTCTGGTTTATGCTGTAATATGGATAAGATAATGGCTATTGCAAAGAAGCACGGTCTTTATGTTGTAGAAGATGCCTGTCACACAATCAATGCCAAGTATAAAAATAAGTCTCCAGGAACCTTTGGGACAACTGGTTGTTTTAGTTTACATCCTTTAAAGAATTTGAATGCCTGGGGTGATGGTGGTTTTGTTGTCACCAATTCAAAAGATGTACATGATAAACTAGTATTGCTAAGAAATCATGGGTTAATTAATCGTGATGAGTGTGTTCTACATGCATACAATTCAAGATTAGATTCTATTCAGGCAATTGTTGCTAATCATCTTTTTAAAAAGATTGAACATATTACAAATTCCAGAATAAGAAATGCTCGTTTCTTTGACCAAGAATTAGCTAAGATTCCTGAAATAACTGTTTCAAAAAGAGACCCAGCCATTAAACAGGTTTTTCACATTTATGTTATCAGAGCAAAAGATAGGGACAAACTCCAACAATACCTGATTCAGAATGATATTGATGCTAAAGTTCATTACCCTATCCCTATGCATCTTCAGCCTGCTGCAAAGGCAAAAAAATGGAAGTATAAAAAAGGAGACTTTCCTGTTGCTGAAGCTATATGTAAATCAGTTTTGTCCTTACCTGTCCATGAATTTATAACAAGAGAACAACAGAAATATGTTGTTAAGAAGATAAAGGAATTTTACAATGAATCCAAATCCAGAGATTAAAGTAAAATTTGTTGATTTAGGTGCTCAGTATAAAATATTAAAAGATGAGATAATAAAGAAATTTGATGAAATCTCAAGTAAGGGCGCTTACATCCTGACAGATGAATTAAAAAAGTTTGAAAAAAATTTTGCAGATTATTGTAAAGTCAAATATGCTATTGGCGTGGGAAATGGAACAGACGCGTTGTTTTTGAGTTTAAGAGCTTTGGGCATAAGGCAAGGAGATGAGGTAATCACTGCCCCTAATTCCTTTATTGCAACTGCAGGAGCTATTGTTGCTGCTGGTGCAAAGCCAGTGTTTGTTGATGTAAAGGATGATTATAATATTAACCCAGATTTAATCAAACAGGCAATCACCACTAAGACAAAAGCCATAATACCTGTGCATTTAACTGGCAGGCCTGCTGACATGGATACTATACTTATAATTGCAAGAAAGCATGGATTATATGTTATAGAAGATGCTGCACAGGCAATAGGAGCACGCTACAAAGGAAAAAGAGTAGGTTCCTTGGGTAGCACAGGTTGCTTTAGCCTGCATCCTTTAAAGAACCTGCATGTACACGGAGATGGGGGTATTATTACAACAAATAATAAGGAACTTTATGAGAAGCTGCTTAAATTAAGAAATCATGGTTTAAAAAACAGGGATGAGTGTGACTTTTGGGGTTATAACTCTCGCTTGGACTCAATTCAGGCAGCAATAGGCAATATAAAGCTGGAATATCTTGATGACTGGAACAAAAGACACAAAGAGATAGCAGCCATGTATAGAAAAAATCTGTCTGATGTTGTTACTGTTCCTGTTGATAAAGAATTTGAAGAGCCAGTATACCACAACTTTATGATTCAAGGTGACAAAAGGGATGAATTGCAGAAATATCTTTTGGAGAGAGGTATTGAAACAAAGATTCATTATCCAATACCAATTCATCTTCAAGAAGCAGCATCTTCATTAGGTTATAAGGAAAGGGATTTTCTTGTGTGCGAAGCACAGGCAAAAAGAATACTCAGCTTGCCAATCTATCCTGAGCTAACAGACGGACAGGTTAATATGGTTATTAAAGCAATAAAATCTTTTTATTCTAATAAGAACATAAAAATGTCTAAGAAATAAAAAATAAAATGGTTAAGAAAATAATTATTTTAGGTGCAAGCGGATTTATTGGCAGTTATCTAATGAAAAATTTCTCTGCTGATAGAACTTATGATGTAAAGGGCTATTCTTCCAAAGAATGTGATTTGCTCTCATCAGACTCTATGAATAAGGCATTGTCGTATGTAACCTCAGATGATGTTATTATCATGGCTTCTTCCATTACCAGGCAAAAAGATGATTCCTTTGAATCAATGATAAAAAATATTAAGATGGCAGAAAATGTTTCAAGATTTCTTGGGGAACACAAAATTGCCCAGTTAATTTTTATTAGTTCTGTTGATGTATATGGTAGTGTAGAAACAGGTGTTCAAATATCTGAGAGTTCTGCTCTATCTCCAAACACTTATTATGGAATATCCAAACTATCTAGTGAGTTTATCCTTAAAAACTGTTGCTCTAAAAATAAAATCCCTTTATTAATCTTAAGATTTCCAGGAATCTATGGCCCTGATGATAAAGGCAAAAGTACAGTAGCTCAGTTTGTAAACTCAGCAATTAAGGGCAAGGTAACTATTTTTGGCGATGGCAAGGACAAACGTGACTTTGTGTATGTTGATGATGTCTACAGACTTATTAAAATTGCTATAGATAAAGAGGTCAGCGCTACTTTGAATGTTGCCACAGGCAAAAGTTATTCATTAATAGAGATAGCTGAAACTATTAAATTATGTGTTTCTAATGATTTTATTGTTAAGTACAAGCCAAAGGAAAAGGGGGGTGCTAAGCGTGTAAAGGAGTTGGTTTATGATACTGGTTTGTTAAATAAGTTTTTCCCTAATTTTAAGTTCACAACACTTAAGCAAGGAATATCTTTATATATTGAAAGGTTAAACCTGATGGGTTAAAAACTGAGAGGCTGATAATTATGGCAGAAATAAACTTAATGGAAAAGTATCCTCGGGCCAAAAGAGATCCTGAGGCAAGAGCTCAGGAAAAAACTGAGGAAGATAGGAGAATTGCCAGGCAATTCGGCAAGGAGTTTTTTGATGGCGACAGAAAACATGGGTATGGAGGATATAATTATAATCCTCGATTCTGGGCTGAAGTTGTTCAGGACATGATAAAACATTATAATCTCAAACCAGGAGATAAGATTCTGGATGTTGGTTGTGGCAAAGGTTTTATGTTGTATGATTTTAAACAAGCCATGCCTGGCTTAATTGTCAAAGGAATAGATATATCTGAATATGCAATTGAGAATGCAAAAGAAGAAGTAAAAGAATTTGTTGAAGTGGGAAATGCCAATAATCTTAGCATGTACAAGGATAAAGAATTTGATTTGGTGATTTCCATTACAACTGTACATAATATCCCTTTGGATGAGTGTAAGAAATGCTTAAAAGAAATTCAAAGAATAGGAAAAAACGCTTTTATAACTGTTGATGCTTGGAGGAATGATGAAGAAAAAGAGTTGATGCAGGCATGGAATTTAACAGGACTGACTTATATGCATGTTAATGACTGGAAAAAATTGTTTGAGGAGGTGGGTTATACAGGGGATTATTATTGGTTCATACCATGATATGTTTATAGCAGGATATGTTTTTATGATTCATTGTGAGGGAAGCAGCATGATTATGAAAGGAGTAGTATTGTATAAGACAAATGGCCCTTTAGTTGTTGAAGAACTTGAAATACCTAGTTTGCAAGATGGTCAAGTGCTGGTAAAAATCTTATTCAGTGGTGTTTGCCGTGCGCAGATTAATGAGATAAAAGCTCATAAGGGTCCTGACAAGTATTTACCCCACACCCTGGGACATGAAGCATCTGGTATAGTTGAGGAAACAGGTCCTGGAGTTAAGAAAGTTAAAAAAGGAGATTATGTGGTTCTTACTTGGATAAAGGGAGAAGGAATTGATGCGCCTAGTTGCACATATACTACTCATAAGGACAAGAAGAAGATTAATTCTGGAGCAATAACCACGTTTAATCAATACTCAGTTATTTCTGAAAACAGGATTGTAAAAATACCTAAAGAAGTTCCTCCTGATATTGCAGCCCTCTTTGGGTGTGCAGTACCTACAGGTGTAGGTATTGTAAAGAATGAGTTAAAAGCCAAGAAAGGAGAGTCCTTAGCAATATTTGGTATTGGCGGAATAGGTTCATGCGTGCTTTTAGGTGCAGTCTCAGCAGGAGTCTCTCCAATAATAGCAGTAGATATTAATTCTGATAAGCTTGAGTTTGCCAAAGAAAACGGGGCTACTCACACTGTAAATCCTAAAGAAATGGATATTAAGGATGTTGTTGCTAAGATAAAAGAAATAACAAACAATGAGGGTGTGGATTACTCTGTGGATTGTGCAGGCATACCCTTAATGATAGAGGCTGCTTTTGATGCTATTAAGGATACTGGAACAACAATTATTGCAGGCAATCCTGCTTATGGTGAAAAAATCAGGATAACTCCTTTTGATCTTATCAAAGGTAAAAAAATCTTTGGTAGCTGGGGAGGCTCTGTTAAGCCTGATAAGGACATTCCTTTATTTATCCAGGACTATCTGAGTGGAAAGCTTAAAGTGGATAAGTTAATAACAAAAACATACTCTCTTGACAAGATTAATGATGCAATCAAATCGTTAGGAAAAGGAAAAGTGATTCGGGCCCTTATAAAGATGGATTATGCGAGAAGTACTATTGATAAGTGATAACTTTTTAAATGATAATAGATTCTTTCATAAAAATCAGAGGAAATCAGAGGAAAAGGGATTTAATGATGGAAAAAACCAAGAAATACGTCAATAAAATAAAAAAGAAGTTTAGTATTAAACAAATGAAGAGACTGTTTAATCGATTTAAAGATTTAAATGTCTTGATTATAGGAGATACCATAATAGACCAGTATGTTTTTACAGCAATTAAAGGAAGAGCCATTAAAGACCCTATACTTTCTGTAGAATACACCTATCATGAAACTTATCCAGGTGGGGTTCTTGCGATTGCTAATCATATAAGCGATTTTGTAAAGAAAATTAAATTAGTTACTTTAGTAGGTGATACAAGACCTAAATTAAATTTTATTAAAAAATCAATTAAAAAAAACATCGACCTGAAAGTATTCACAAAGAAAGACGCGCATACAACAGTCAAAAAAAGATATATTGATTTTTATAGGAATAATAAATTGTTCAAGGTAGAGTACATGAATGACAGACCTATTACAGAGGCCCTGTCAAGTGAAATCATACAGTTCTTACATAAGGAAATCCCTAAGTATGATTTGGTTATTATTGGAGACTTTGGACATGGATTTATAAATGAAGATATAAGAAATAAGCTAGAAGAATGCTCCAAATTCTTAGCATTAAATGCACAGTCAAATAGTGCTAACATGGGATATAATTATCCTAACCTGTATAAAAAACCAGACTTTATCAGCATGTCTGAAGATGAATTAAGATTACCTCTTTCCAGAAGATTTGAAGAGATTGATAAGGTAGTAAAAGAAGGTCGCACTACTTTTAAATTAAATAATTTTTTAGTAACCTCTGGGAAAAGGGGATGTGTTTATTTGAATAAAGGTAAGATTTTTAAGGCACCTATTCTTACTTCCTCTGTAAAAGACACTGTTGGAGCTGGTGATACACTCTTTGCAATAGCTTCACTATGTGCATATTCAAAAGCAGATAATGAATTAATCCCGTTCATAGGGAACTGTGCAGGTGGAATTGCTGCTAATATTATGGGGAACAAAGAAAGCATTACTAAGGAGAGCTTATTAGCTTTTGTAAGAGAAGTATTAAAATGAAGTGGGATGAGTATAAAAAACAAATTAAGGATGCATTGGATGTATTTGAGTTTGATGATAAGATTCTAGAGATACTTAGGAATTCAATCAAGAATAACCAGAAAATATTTGTTGGAGGGAATGGTGGTAGTGCTGCCATAGCCTCACACTATGTCTGTGACCTTTCAAAGGGTGCTACAAAGGACTGGTCAAAGAATTTCAAAAGGTACAAGGCAATATGTCTTACTAATAACATGAGCTATATGACAGCCATATCAAATGACGAGCATTATAATGATGTTTTTAAACATCAATTGATAAACCTGGCAGAGCCTAATGACATATTAATTATGATATCAAGTTCAGGTAACAGCCCAAATGTTGTTGAGGCAATAAAATGGGCAAAGAAGAATGGTCTGATAACAATAGGGGTAACTGGTTTTGAAGGAGGCAAATTAAAAGAATTATCAGATTATACTGCTCATCTCAAGCATCCTGCTTATGAAGTATGCGAGGACATACATCATGTTTTTGGTCATTTTTTGACAACTCATCTGAAAGAGACTGCAGAACCTACAGAGCCTGCAGAACCCGAATAAAAACCCTCTAAATCTGCTAAAAAGGAATGAGATTCATTAGAATTCATTAAGATTCATTAAATTTAAAAGTACATTTGTTTATCTTATATAAAATGGCACGCTTAAAAGTTATTCTAATGTACCCTAATTTTAGATGGTTGAAGGGTTATGAGAGTAGAACTCTTTGGGGATTGCATCCTTATAACCTGATGCTTCTTTCTGCTATGATAGATAAGAAGTATGATGTGAAAATTTTAGATGCGACCAAGGATAACTTGACTAGAGAGCAGTTTACCGAATTCTTAAAGAAAGAAAAGCCAGATGCTATTGGTATTTCAGTCCTGACAAATGAGTATGGTGAAACTGGTTTGATTGCAGCAGAAATTGCTAAAAAAGTCAGTCCTAATATTAAAACTATTTTTGGAGGGGTTTATGCCACTTCTGATTATGATAACATAATAAAAAATCCGTATATTGATTATGTTGTTGTTGGAGAAGGCGAATATATTCTAAGGGAGCTCTGCGATTATTTTAATGGCAAGGGTAAACTGCCAAAAAAAGGCATTCTTTATAAAAAAGGCAAAGAAATAATCCACACCCCACGGGCAGAATTTATTGAAGATTTGGATGAACTTCCTATGCCTTCTTATCACAAGGTTGACTTTATGCGGTACGCTACAGAGATTCAAAGGGAAAGTGTTGACAGGCCAAGGGTCATGCCTTATACTCATATCTTTGCTTCCAGAGGCTGCCCATTTAATTGTTGTTTCTGTGCTGCAGGGGCTATTTCAGGGAAAAAGATAAGGTACCGAAGCCCAGAGAATATGATTGCAGAGATTGAGTTCCTGATTAAGGAGTATGGTATTAAATCCCTGATTCTTGATGATGATAACATGTTGGTAAATAAAGAATGGGCAAGAAAGTTCTTCCAACTCATGATTGACAAGAAGATGAATTTGAAGTGGAATGCGATTGCAATGGCAGTGTTTAAATTGAACGAAGAAATGCTTGAACTTATGAAAAAAAGCGGGTGCGAGTACATAAATATAGCAATTGAATCCGGAGTTAAGAGAGTGTTACAGGAGGTTATTCATAAACCAATTGACCTGGAATATGCAAAGAAAATGGTTGTTAAGATGAAAAAACTGAAAATCGATATTACTGCTAACTTTATTATTGGCTTCCCTGGTGAGACATGGTCTGAAATTAGACAAACCCTTAAGTTTGCAGAGGAATTGAATGCAGATTATACTAAGATATTCATTGCAACACCTTTGCCCAACACAGAGTTGTATCAGATTGCCAAGGAGAAGGGATACTTAAGGCCTGGCTTTAGTTTTAACCAACATCTATGGACTGACGGATGGATTGAGACAGAAGAATTCCGGCCCGAGGACCTTAAAATCCTAAGAGCCTATGAATGGGATAGGATTAATTTCTTAGAGCCTGTGAAAAGGAAAAAAATAGCAGAGATGATGGGCATAACTAAGAAAAGACTGGATGGGATAAGAAAACAGACCTTTATAAGGGCTAATCCTTAAGAGATTTAATCCTTGTTAACTTCGTTCACAAGTTCTTCATACTTTTTATTGTTCACATCAATAAACCTTGCTTTCAGGTTCTCTGCAAGCCCTTTGTCATCATCTCTGTCACCAAGAACTATTATATCACTAAACTCTTTTATATCTCTGTTTATTTCTTTTAAGCTGTCAAAAACCATTTCTGTGCTTGGCTTTCGCTTGGTCTTGTCTTTTACAAACTTAGGGTCATATTCAAAGCCTTCTTTCTTCTTTTTCTCTGCATAGGCTCTGTCAGAATAAGGGCAGTACTGCCAGTTATCAATCCTTATGCCTTTTTTTCTTAACAAACCGTTTATGTATTCATTTATTTCTTCAACTTTTTTACAGTCAAAATATTTCCTTGCAACACCAGCCTGATTTGTTACAACGACTTTAGTACTATTGTACTTGGTTTGTAAGTATGAAATAAAATCAACAACACCCTTCTTTAGCTTTACTTCTTCTTGCCAGTTCTTATTCTTACCAAGAAAATTAACATCTTCTATGATGGTACCATCTCTGTCAATTATTAGTAAAAGTTTTTTAGTGTCAAGCTCTTCTTTTATGTACTTAATTATCTCTGTTGTTGAAAGAGCAGGGTCATCAGTGTATTTCATCTTTCCACCAACTGATTTTATGGCTTGTCTCTCAGCAGTTATTCCTGGTGTTGTTTTATGAATAAAGTCAGGTCCTTTTATGTAATAAGAAGGCTTTAGCTTCTTTATAATCTCAATTCCCTTTTTGAAATCACTAATTACAACAAAGTCAACAAACTCAGTGCATGCTGATGCATAGGCTCTTAGCTTATCTGAAAATATAGGCCTACCAGAGCCCTTTCTTGATGTTACAAACCTGTCAGAGGTAATTGAGACCATGAGGTAGTCACAAAGATTTTTAGCTGACTCAAAATGCTTTATATGGCCAGGATGTAATAGGTCAAAGCCACCATGGCAAAGCCCTACTGTTTTATTTTTTTCTTTTAGCTCTGAAATCTTTTTTATTGCACTTGAATAATCAAGTATTTTCTTTGAAACAAAACTTTTTTCTACTTCTTTTTTAATGTTGAGTGGCATTTTATGTTTTTTGTTTTATCTTTTTTTCTTGAAATATATTTTAAAAAATAATGTTACCACGGCCGTAATAACTCCAAGTAAATTTTTCATTTTAAAACATGATGTGCCTGTTGTTCTCTTTGTTAGGCAGGGAACCTGTATATATGTGCGTGCTTTTTTATATTTTATTAGCTGAATTATGGCTTCGGCCTGATAGGCAAAGCTGTTTGTACTCAAGTTTACTTGTCTTAGGAGCTTGGTTTTATGAAGAGCATAGCTGTTATAATACTTCAAGTGTAAGCCGAAGAGCAGGTTTAACATGGCTGTAAAGCCTTCGGATATTATTATCCTATACCGTTCTCTTATATGTTGGTTCCCCACGTAGGGTATGATAATATCTGCTTTTCCTGCGCTGCTAAGAATTCTTTTTATTGAGCTGGAAAAGGTCTCTCCTTCTCCTGAGATCATTATATAATAATTCTTTTTTGAAAGTTTTAAACCAATTCTGAAGTTATAACCCAATCCCTTGTTCTTTTTGTTATGAACAACCCTGATTCTTGGGTTTTCTTTGGCTAATGCGTCTGCGATTTTACCTGTTTTATCAGTACTGCCGTCATTAAAAATTATAATCTCATAATCATTAAAGATTTGTTTCACTATTTTATCATACTTTCTAACTACTCGCTCTATATTCTCTTCTTCATTATAAGCAGGGACTGTGACTGTAATAGACTTTTTCATTTTTTGCGCCATATCGTTTATATAGATGTTATAATATATTTATAAAGATTTAGTTTATTAAAAAAGCTCTTAGTTCTTGAAAAACAGCTTAATATCGAAAAATTTAAAACTGCTCCTTATAATCGTGTTTTCAGGGAGGTCTGTGGTAAAAGGTGATTTTTTTTGGTTAATCTTTCAGAAAAACTAAATACTAAAATAAAGACTTTTATCAATAATATGAAATGGCAGGATTATGTCTTTATTTCATTGCTGGTAATTTATATTGTTCTTCAGATTACTTTAATCTCTTCTTTTAAACAGCTTCCAAGTCCGATATATGGCGGTGATTATTATTATTCTATGGGTACGGTCCAGCACGTGATGAGTGGAGGGAATCCTTTAGCAAGTTCTAATGTACTTGGCTCAGAACCATTCTATCTTCCTTTTTACGCCATTATTGTATCAGGCACAGGATTGGTGTTTGGTTTATCAGCCTTTGCTGCAATGAAAGCTTTTGCAATTATAGAGTTAATTATTGCTTTGGTGTTGTTCTATCTTTTTGCTAATTATTTACTCAAGAATAAATCATTGGCTTTGATATCTTTGATGCTTTATTTGCCTTTGATATCTTTCCCTGTTTGGAAATATCTTCAATTCACAATTACATTAATGATGCCTGCTTTCTTGTTTAGCCTTCTTTATTTCTTTAAGAAAAGAAGTATTCTTTCTGCAGTTATTGCAGGTATTTTGTTTGGCTTAATGGGTATTTCTCATACAGTTGGCTTTGTTACTGCTGTCTTCTTTTTTGTAATAATATCCTTATACATTATATTTTTTGAGCATCTTCATAGGAAAGATAAGAAATGGCATTTTGATAAGAAATCTTTTAAAACCCTACTCTTAAAAAATATTAAATTACTGCTAATAATAGCTATAATTGGCGGAGTCATTGCCATGCTTTTCTGGTTCAAACCAATATTTGTTTATCATGGCAAGCTTCCAAGCACCTCTGTACATGTCCATGCCTATTCTTCATTAAACACCCAGATGAATTTCGTGTTTGGCACTTTTAAGGAATATTTTTTCAATTTTTCCAATATTTTCAATGGTTTAAAATCAGTTTTATTCCTAATAGGATTCTTATCAATATTCTTCTTAAAAAGGTATGATTCTTCAAAAAGGTTTCTTGTTGTTATATTGTTAACAGCATTTATAGGTAGTTTTCATTATATATTATCTCAACCCTTATTAGGAGTCAATTTATCTCCAATCCATATACGCACATTCAGTTTTGGTTTGGCAACCGCTCTTTTCGCAGGATTAGGAAGCGGCCTGATATCTAATTTTTTGAAAAAGTATAAATCATACGCACTTATTGGCATTTTGATTTTATTATTGATTTTCAATATACAACAATTCACTGCTTATTCAAAAAATGACAGGTGGATTAACGCTGGGAGAAATGAGTTATCACCTAACCTGGTTGAGATGCAGAAATGGGTGTTGAAAAATACAGATGTTAGTGAGGTATTCCTATCTACCAATGAATTAAGCTTTGCTCTTAATGGTTTAACAGGGAGGAAAGAGGTTATTGGGAGGAGAGCGCATAATAGCATGTTCTTGAATATGGATGAGAGGCAGGCAGATGCTGCGATAGTGCTCTATGGTAATGATAGTGAAGAAAGAAAAAAATTATTAAAAGAGTATTCTGTTGATTACTTATACTGGGATTATTACTGGTTTCAGTCAGAATATCATTTTGATAACACAGGTGAAATAACTTCTTGGTTTGACCCAATAGCATTTCTTGATACTCCAGAATATGAAAAATTAGTGAAAAAATATAACCTTTCTTTTTTTAAACAGCACACCTGGCTTGACCCCACTGTTAAATCTCCTTCTATGAAACAATTCGATCTTATCTTTATCCTTCCCTACCAGTTTAACCTAACTCATCCTTGGCATCCTGACCTTGACAATTATCTTGAGGAAGTTTGGGATTACAAACAGAATAATCAGGTTATCAGCAGGATTTATAAGATTGTTAATGTTGATTAGAAAAATGAATTAAAAAACAAAAAAGAAAGATGGGGTTGATGAGTTGGATAACAAAAAGTTAAGTTCTGCTATTATTCTAGTACTTTTCTGCACTATCTTCACTTCTCTTGGCCAATTATTACTAAAGTTTGGGGCTGATAGGCTTGAACCATCCTTAATCGCATTAATCACAAACTTTTTTCTGATACTTGGCTGTATATTCTATGGTATAGGAGCGATAATAATGGTTCTTGCCCTAAAGCACGGTGATTTATCATTAGTCTATCCTTTTTTTGGTCTGAGCTTTATCTGGGTTGCTTTATTATCCTTAATATTTCTTGGGGAAAGTCTGGCTTTGTTGCAATGGATTGGTATAGTTATAATAATTTTTGGTGTGTCTCTTGTTGGGTGGGGTGCTAAGAGTGCTTAATGCTTTAGCAATTGTTTTGGTAGTAATCGGAACTTTTATAGGAGCATTTGGCTCTTTGTTTTTGAAAAAGGGCGCTAAGCATTTTAATTTCAATATTTTTAAACAACTAAGAAACAAACCCTTGATTCTAGGAATTTTCCTTTTTGTTCTTAGCTCAGTATTCTATATATATGCCCTTAGTATGGAGCGCTTATCCTTGCTTTATCCTATAACCTCTCTTACATATATATGGGTTGCTCTGGTATCAATAAAGTTCCTTAAAGAGAAAATTAACAAATACAAGTGGTTGGGTATAGTGCTAATAATCCTGGGAATAGTTTTGATTACTTATTTCTCTGCTTAACCCACTCAATTGTTACCTTTAAGCCCTCTTCAAAACCATACTTTTCTTTATAACCAAGAATATTCTCTGCTTTTGAGTTATCTGAACACGACCTTCTTAGCTCTCCTTTTCTCTCAGAAGCAAATCTAGGTTTTATCTGTTTGTTAAGATATTTATTTATGAGCATCAAGATTCTGTTAACACTAGTCTCTTTTCCAGAGCCAATATTAATTGATTCTCCAAAACCATTATTAGCTCTGCATGCAAGCAGGTTGGCATTAACAATGTTCTTTACAAAGACAAAGTCCCTGGTCTGCTTTCCATCACCATAGATTATTGGGTGCTTATTATTAAGCACTTTTTTTATGAACAAAGGAATTACTCCTGCATACTCTGAATCCGGATTTTGCTTGGGACCAAAAACATTAAAGTATCTGAGGCTGATGGTTTTTAAGCCATATTTCTTATAGTATTCCTTGCATAGCTTTTCTCCTTCTAGTTTCAACTGGGCATAAGGAGACAAAGGGTTTGTTTGTACATCTTCTTTAGTAGGAATTTGGTCTGTATCACCATAAACAGCGCATGAAGAGGAAAAAATAACTCTTTTAACATTGTTCAGTTTTGCAGCTTCAAGAACATTCCTTGTTCCTTCTAGGTTAACAGCTTTGTATAACTCTGGGTTTTCAACTGATTTAGTAACAGATATAAGGGCTGCTTGGTGAAAGACAAAATCAACACCTTTAAACTCTTTTTTTAGAAGTTCAAGGTCTCTTGTATCTCCTTTAACAAACCTTATCTTATTCCAGATGTTTTTTAATAATTCCTTCTTGCCAGATGAGAGGTTATCAATAACAGTAACAGATTCTCTTCTTTTCACAAGCTCTTCTGTAATATGGCTTCCTATGAAACCTGCCCCGCCTGTTATAACATACTTCATTCTTATCTCCTGGTCTTAAGCTCTTTATTTATAATTTTTATGAAGGTCTCCTCTGGCTGGGCACCAATAACCTTAATGCCATTAATAAAAAAGGTTGGTGTTCCTGTCACTCCAACGAGTTTTGCTGTCTGAATATCCTTTTCTACCTCATGCTTATATTTCTGAGTTTCAAGACAAGTATTGAACTGCTCTGTATTCAAGTCCATTAATCTAGCATATTCTTTTAGATATTGAATTTCTAGCTTATCATTGTGCTCATATAAATACTCATGATACTCCCAGAACTTATCCTGCTCTTTTGCACACTCAGCACTTAGAGAGGCATTATAAGCATTAGGATGAATCTTTGTTAAGGGATAGTCCTTGAACACATACACAACATCGTCTTTGTATTCCTCTAGTATATTCCTTATAGTCTGCTCTGCTTTTGTGCAAAAAGGGCATTCATAGTCAGAGAAAGCAATTATTAAAACACTAGCATTAGAACTGCCTGTGTAAGGGTCATTGCCAAGAGGTACCCTTATTCTATCAATATCCTCGTCATTCTTTTCTAATAAGCCAAAGCCCTTGGTAAAAATACCAATACCAATTACTATAAGTAATATGACTATAGTTATAGCTACAATATTTTCTGTTTTCTCAGATTTGGTCTTGGGTTTTGCTGTACTTTTTTTCTTTTTAGTACTTTTCATGCTTCTAGTTAAGAAGAATAATCAAGTGTTTTAAAAATCTTTTTAGAAATCTTAACGGTCCTTCCTTGTAATGCCAATATAGATTAATGCTGTTATCATAATAATTACAAAACCAATAAACAGGGCTCTTATGAGAAGGGTTGCATTGGTTGTTGTGCTCTGTGTTGCTGTTACAAAACCAGTAGGAGAGCTGCCTGTGAAGTTGAGAATAAAATGAGCAGCAATTACTGAGATAAAGATTATAAGCATCCAGATAAAGAAGACGTCCTTCTGGCTCTTTCTCTCAACCTGCTTCTCATGGTGCCTTAGGAACTCAGACTCATTAATAATGCCTTCTTCCATCACATCCCTTTACAGCATACTATTATATTTAAATATTGCCATTATATTAAACCTAATTTCAGCAAAACAAGCAAATCTACGATTTGCTGTCCCTGAAATACACAAATCTAAGATTTGTGAATCCAAAAATTTTATTTTTGGAAATCAAAAAGATTTTCAGAAACCTTTATAAATAAATGCTTGTTTTTTTGCTTTAAAGCCCGAGTGAATAGCGCTTAACAGGGTTTGAATATATATAAGTGCTGTTTCTCGCGGTGTTAAAGGTTGTTAAGATGGTTGAAGAAAAAAAACCTGCTGAGGATAAGGAATTCAGGCACTTGGTTAGAGTTGCGAACACAGACGTCAAGGGTGAGAAGCATGTTCTTTATGCTCTTACAAAGATTAAAGGGGTTAATGTTATGCTGGCTAATGCTGTGTGCAGAAAAGCCAAGGTTTCTATTACCAAGAAAGCAGGCTATCTCTCTGATGCAGAGGTAAAGGCTTTGGAAAATGTTATCTTAAACTTGCTCAAATCAGGCATTCCTGTGTGGATGCTTAACAGGAGAAAGGATTATGAGACCGGGGAAGACAAGCATGTGCTTTTAGGAGACCTGGATTTTGCTCGTGAGATGGATATTAAGCGTATGAAAAAAACAAAATCATATAAGGGTCTTAGGCATCAGTGGGGCTTGCCTGTGCGCGGCCAGAAGACCAGATCTAATTTCAGAAAGAACAAGGGCAAGGCTTCATTGGGTGTGCAGAGGAAAAAGATTAGGGCAGGAAGAGTATGATTATGATAAAGGTGTTTTTAAATGGGACAACAAAAATTAATAATTTTTGAGCCCCAATTTTTCAGGTGAAAAATATGGGAGATCCAAGAAAGGTAAGGAAGAAGTATGAGACTCCAACTCATCCATGGCAAAAAAACAGGATTGAGCAGGAAAAGAAGTTCATAGAGACGTATGGATTGAGGAATAAGAAGGAGATTTGGCGTATGGAAACCTTACTAAAGAAATTCAAGGACCAGGTTAAGGCTCTGGCTAGTAGAGTGGATGATCAGTCAAGATTAGAGGAGAAACAGCTTGTTCACCACCTTGTTTCTCTGGGCTTAATAAGTGAAGGAGTTTCTCTTGACACTGTTTTAGGTCTTGGTTTAAAGGATGTGCTTGAGAGGCGTTTACAAACCTTGCTTGTTAAAAATGGTTTGGCTCGAACCATGAGTCAGGCAAGGCAGTTTATCACTCACGGCCATGTGCTTGTTGGTAAAAAGAAAGTTACTTTTCCAAGCTATGTTGTGAGTTTAAAAGAAGAGTCCTTGATAGAATTTGTTCCTACATCTACTATTAGCAAGGCAGACCATCCTGAAAGATTGATTAAAGAGGTTTCCAAGGAGAAGATTGAGAAGAAAAAGAAAGAGAAAAAAGAAGAAGCACCCCCAACCTTTGCAGAGGAAGAGATTGAGAAGATAGAAGAGAAGGGTGTTGTTGAGAAGAAGGAGAAGAAAGAAGAGACTAAGAAAGAAGAAAAAAAGGAAGCAAAGAAAAAAGAGACAAAAAAAGAAAAGGCAAAGCCGTCTGCAGGAACAGCGAGCAAAGACTCGCTGGCCCAGAAAAACAAAGTTTTTCTGAAACCAAATAAAAATAATTCAAAAGAAAAAGTAAATAAAAATTCATCGGTCGCTAACGCGACAAAAGAGAAAAAATGAGAATAAATGAGAATGTTCGTTGGGGAATAGCGCATATCTACTCATCTTATAATAATACTATTATTCACATAACTGATATTACAAGTACAGAAACCTTGGCTGTTAGCTCTGGAGGCCAGGTGGTTAAGTCCCACAGGCTTGAGAGTAGTCCAACAGCTGCTATGATGGCTGCTAAGAGAGCTGCTGAGATAGCCAGGGATAAGGGTATTACTGGTGTTCATATAAAGATAAGAGCTCCTGGAGGGCATAATGGTCCTATGACTCCTGGCCCTGGAGCACAGGCAGCTATAAGGGCTTTGTCAAGGATTGGGTTGAGAATAGGCTTTATAGAAGATGTTACTCCAATACCTCATGGTGGGTGTAGGAAGAAAGGAGGAAGAAGAGGAAGACGGGTGTGAGGGGTGTTTTTAAGATGACGAAGGTCAGATTATTAAGGAAAAAAGAAAAGGAGAAGGACAAATTATTTTTTGAGATTAGTGGTGTTGATATTAGTTATGTTAATACTCTGAGAAGGCTCTTTATGAACGAGGTTCCTGTGCTAGCAATAGAGGATGTTGAGTTCAGAAAGAATGATTCAGGATTATATGATGAGATAGTTGCTCACAGGCTTGGCTTAATACCTTTTAAGACAGATTTGAAATCATACAATCTTCCCTCAGAGTGTAAGTGTAAAGGTAAGGGCTGTGGTCACTGCCAGTTGAAGATGACCTTAAAAGCCAAGGGTCCTTGCACTGTTTATGCAAGTAATATAAAAACCAAGGATCCAAAGGTGAAACCTATTTACCCAAAGATGCCTGTTGTGAAGCTGCTACAAGGACAAGAATTAGTGCTTGAAGCCACAGCAGTTCTTGGGCTTGGAAAGGTGCATACTAAGTGGAGCCCATGCCTTGCTTATTACAGGGAATTAGCAGATATTCATATTAACAAACAACCTGATAACAAGGAAGGGATTGTTGAGAACTGCCCTAAGCATATCTTTAAAGTCAAGAATGACAAGCTCGAAGTTATTAAGGACAGGATTAATGAGTGCACATTATGCAATGCTTGCGTTGACCTTAGTAATGGCAGGATAAGAGTAGAACCAAGGAATGCTTATGTTATGACTATTGAATCATGGGGTCAGCTTGAGCCAAAAGAGATAGTGAAACAAGCAATTGATACTTATAACAAGCAGTTAGATGAATTTGCAGACTTGCTTGCAAAAGTTAAGTGATTGATTAACCCTGCTCATAATGCGGGGGTGCCGGCAAGCAAAAATTTCATGGAACCAAATTTTTGGGTCGTCACCCTGACTGATGCGGGGGTGCCGGAGTGGTCAAACGGGCTAGGTTGAGGCAACTGAAATGGCTTGAAGCCAGGTTTCAAACGCCTAGTGACTTAGACAAGGCCTGGCCTTGGCAGGACAAGACGCCAGTCTTGGAGTAGTGTCTGCGCGGGTTCAAACCCCGTCCCCCGCAGATTTTTGCCAAAAATCTGGTAAAAAGCAAGCGGCTCCTAGTCAAAAACAACCGGAACCCCTTACAAAATGAAAAAAGTCAATAAAAACAAGCAATTAATGGAACTATTACAGCTCTTAAAAAAGACAGCCATAGAGAACAAGGCTGGTGTTTGGAAAAGGGTTGCTTCTGACCTAGAGAAACCTACGCGTAAGAGAAGGGTTGTTAATATTTACAAGATAGAAAAATATGCTAAGGATAATGAGATTGTTGTTGTGCCTGGCAAAGTGCTTGGTACAGGAGACTTTAATAAAAAGATTACTGTTGCTGCTTATAACTTTTCAGATGAGGCTTACAAAAAGATTAAGCAGAAAGGCAACCCTATTAGTATTAAAGAACTTTTAGAAAAGAATCCGCAAGGAAAAAAAATAAGATTAATGGGTTAAGAAAAAATGCTTATAGATGCATCAGGATTAATTATTGGAAGACTTGGAACATTTGCTGCTAAAAAGGCTTTGCTAGGTGAAAGAGTGGATATTATTAACTGTGAGAAAGCAGTTATATCTGGCAAAAAAGAAGATGTGTTTGCTAGGTATAAGCAGAAAAGGGATAGGGGTGTTCCTAAGAAAGGGCCTTTTATTCCTAGAATGCCTGACAGGTTTGTGAGAAGAATTATTAGGGGCATGCTTCCTATGGCTAAGCCTAGAGGCAAAGAAGCTTATAAGAAAATAATATGTCATATTGGTGTGCCTGAGAAGTTCAAGGGCAAGGCTGCTGATATTGTTCCAAAGGCTAATGCTGATAAACTCTTAACCCTTAAGAAGGTTAAGGTAGGGGATGTGTGCAAGTTTTTAGGAGCAAAGTGGTATGAAGTAGAGTGAATAAAATGGAGCAAAAAATTATTAACACTCATGGTAAGAGAAAGAGAGCAGTTGCAAGAGCAACTCTAAAGCCTGGTAAGGGCTTGATTAAGATTAATGATGTTGAGCTTGATAATTATGAGCCAAGGATTTACAGGTTAAGGATTAGAGAGCCCTTATTATTATCAGGAGAAATAGCTAACCAGGTTGATGTGATAGCTAATGTTATTGGGGGGGGTATTAGTAGCCAGACAGATGCTGTAAGACTGGCAATTGCAAAAGCACTTGTGGAATATAGTCCTAGGTTAAAAAAGGTATTCCTTGATTATGACAGGCAGTTATTGGTAGCTGATATTAGACGTAAAGAAGTGAGCAAGCCTGGACGTCATGGCCAGGCAAGGGCCCACAGACAAAAAAGCTATAGATAAAAAGGTGATAATATGATAATCCCAATCAGGTGTTTTAGTTGTAATAAACCAGTAGCCCATTTATGGGAAGAATATGTTGATAGAGTGCAGAAAGGCGAGGATAAAAAAGAAGTTCTTGATAAACTTGGATTAGAGAGGTATTGTTGCAGAGCCTTGTTCCTAGGCCATGTTGACTTACTTGAGATGGCTGGGCAGTTCAAAAAGTTTTGATTTTTTATATTAATCTGTACTATGAGAACAATAATTAAGAATACAACTGCTTTTATAGGAGAGAATTTTGATAGATATAATGGCATTGATATTCTTATAGAAGATGAACTTATAAAAAAGATAGGTAAAAATATTGAGGCTTCAAATAAGGATGAAGTCTTGAATTGCAAAGACTTCTTTGTTACTCCTGGCTTTGTGAATGCACACTTCCATCCTTCTCAACAGTTAAACAGAGCTCTTGGAGTAGGTCTTAGTCATGATGAACAAATGGATTTGCTTCATGCAAGCGACAGAATAAAAAAGCCTGATGACAAGTACTGGTTATCTTATATGGCTGTTCTTGAAGGATTAAAAGCAGGAACAACCTGTTTTTATTCTGTTGGCTCAGAGATAGAAACTCAGATAAAGGTTTATAATAATCTTGGAATAAGAGCTGCCTGTACTCTAATACCAAAAGATATAGAAGCAAATGAGAAGGATGAACTTGTTAGGGCTAAGACTTGGGATGCAAAGGAAAGAATTAAAACAGCAGAGGAGTTTCATAAAAAGTATCATTCTAACCTTGTAAGAGTCCATTTTGGAATTGCTACTGTGAGGTATGCATCTGATGAGTTAATCTTAGGAATGCAAAAACTAGCAGAGAAGTATGATGTTTATTTTCATATGCATGCTGCTGAAGGAAATGAGTATGTTACTGCAGTTCAAAAAAGAACAAGTGATAGGCCGGTAGAACATTTGTATAAGATTGGTGCTTTGAATCATAGAGTTTCTCTGGCTCATATGACTAAGCTAACAAAGGAAGAGATAAAATACCTTGTAGAGAAAAAAGTTCATGTTGTTCATTGTCCAAGAGCCAACTCCTATGTTGCTGTAGGTGTCTGTCCTGTAAAAGAGCTTTTTGACGCGGGTGTTAATGTATGCCTTGGCTCTGATGCTGCTATTAATAACAACTCTAATCGAGTATTGAGTGATGCTCATGCAGCTTTTGATAAACTTGCTGATAAGTATGAAAGAGCAGACATAATTGACTATCTCACATTATTTAAAATGCTAACCATTAATGGAGCAAAGGCAATGGGTTTAGAGAAAAAAATAGGAACAATAGAAGAAGGCAAAAACGCTGACTTGGTTTTATGGTCAAAAAATGATTATCCTTTTATTCCTGGTTTTAATCTTCTGGCAGACCTTATCTTTGCAGATGATGGTTGTATGGCTCATACAGTGTTCATTAATGGAAAAAAAATTCTTGAGAATTACAAATCAACAATGATGAATGAAGAAGAACTTAAGCAACAGGCTAAAGCTATTGCTGTCAGATATTATTCTTTGTTTAAAGAACAGGTTTCTAAAAACCTCTGATTTTTAAACTTACATTTACAAAACCTTTATTAATACTTAATCTAAGTATAATTATTAGTGGTGGTTAAGAGCATTGAGTTAAAATCCAGTATTACTTCTAATGGCTTAAGACTTAGTTATGGAAAAAATAACTTAGATCTTATCTATCCTTCTAAGATTTGGAGCTCCTATCCAATGGATAGCAAAAAAGTTTTGATTGATAACTTAACTTATCTTCTAACTATAAATCTTCCTATTGTTTCAAAGTTTAGAAAGATTATCTATAACACTTCAAAGCCTTTTTTTGAAAAACAATTCAAGAACATGGTATTGAATGGCATTCCTTCTGCTGTTAATGATTACAAGCAACACACCAAAGAATTTATTGAAAGATTTCTAACTACAGAAATTATTTTTAAAGATGATAAAGTAAAGAAACCAATTTACAAAGAAGAGTTAGGAGATAATAGCATTGTTCCTTTATCCTGTGGCAAGGATAGCTTATTAACATTAGCAGTTGCTAAAGAAGCCGGTCTTAACCCTGTAGCTGTTTATATCATTGACACTGTGAGTCCTCCTGAGAATAAAATAAAAATTAAGCATGTAAAAAAACTTTGCAAAGAACAAAAGATAAAACTGGTTTTTCTAAAGAATAGTATTGAAAAGCTTAATGATTTTGAGACATGGAACACCATGGAAACATGCCTTGGATATATGCACATGATTACTGGCTTTTGCTTTATTAGTCTGCCCTTACTTCATTACTTTAATGCTGACAAAATAATTTTAGGCAATCAAAAAGACATGGATTTTTCTTTTATTAACAAGGAAAACATTGTTACCTGGCCTGCCCCTGACCAGAACAGCAGAGTAACAAAAGAACAACATAAAATGATTCAGAAGATGACTGATAATAAAGCAGGCGTTTATAGTATTATAAGGCCATTAACCAATATTGCTATTACAAAAATACTGCATCATAGATATCCTGAATTTGCAAAATATCAAGTATCTTGTGACTGCCTTGATGCTTGTGATGAAGAAAGATGGTGTCATAACTGCAATAAATGTGCAAGACTAAGTCTTTTTACTCATGGTATTGGTAAACACCCAAGAGTTGTTGGTTTTAAAAAGAATCTGCTTGATAAAAAACATGAAAAACATTATGCCTTGTTCAATGGCAGAGAGGTTGACCATTACGAACTAAACAGAGAAGCAAGAGACCAGCAGTTACTAGCATTCTTATTAGCTTACAAGGCAGGAGTTAAAGGTTATTTAATTGACAAGTTCAGAAAAGAATACTTAAGAGAAGCAAAGCAAAGAGAAAAAGAGCTAAGAAAAAGATTT
>DAOWFR010000014.1 GCA_030637925.1 Methanobacteriota archaeon | reverse complement strand
GTGGATTAGATATTAAACCAGATGAATATGGTAATTATATTGATGAAGAAGTTATGCCTTATTCAACAGCAAAGTTCTCAAAGCTGAATGAAAAGATGTATAATGTTGGTGCTCTTGCAAGGATTAATACTAATTACAAATCATTAAGTAAAACTGCTAAAAAGCTTTTTGAACAAGCAAAATTAAACTTACCTGTATATAATCCTTATTATAATAATTTTGCACAAGCAATAGAGTTGGTTCACTGGGTTGAAAAAGCTTATGCTCTATTAAATTATGATTTTAAGTTTGAAGGATTACCAGAAATAAATGTAAAAGCAGGCAGAGGTGTTAGTGCTGTTGAAGCACCAAGAGGAATATTATTCCATGATTATACTATTAATGATAAAGGCTTTGTTGAGAAATGTAATATTATAACACCAACTGCTCAGAATCTTAGAGCAATGGAAGATGATGTTAGACAGTTAATAACACAAATGCTTAAGAAGAAATCACAGAAATCAAAGATTTCTGGGAAGTTAGGGACTACGTCCCAAACTAAGGAAAAGATCATATCTGAAGTAGAAAAACTTATAAGAGCTTATGACCCTTGTTTTTCATGCTCAGCACACTTTTTAAAAGTAAAGTGGGTTAAGAGGTGAAAGTTATATGAGAAAGTTCATTGAGAATATTAAAGAAAAAGCAAAACAGAATCCCAGCACAATTGTTTTTCCAGAAGGAACAGAGGAAAGAATATTAAGGGCAACAGAGCAAATAGTAAAACAGGGTATTGCAAAGCCCATTCTTCTAGGAGATGAAGCAGAGATAAACAATAAAGCAAAAGAATTAGGAGTAAGTATTGAAGGAATAAGAATAATTAATCCTTCTAAGTATGAGAAGTTTGAAGAATGTATTAATGCTTTTTATGAATTAAGAAAACATAAAGGAGTAACTCTTGCGAAAGCAAGAGAGATAATGAATAATGCTACTTATTTTGGTATAATGTTAGTGCATACAGGAGAAGCAGATGGCTTAATATCCGGAAGCACGCACACAACAGCAGAGACAGTAAGGCCTGCTTTGCAGATAATAAAGACTCATGAGAAATTCCATAAGGTATCGAGTTTTTTCTTTATGATACTAAATGATAAACTACTCATGTTTGCTGACTGCGCTGTAATTATTAATCCTGATGCAAAAGACTTGGCAGAGATAGCTATTGATACAGCTAATAATGCAAGGAAGTTTGGAATAGAGCCAAGAATAGCAATGCTGTCATTCTCAACAAAAGGTTCTGCAAAGCACCCATTAGTTGATAAGGTAAGAGAAGCAACTGCTATTGTGCAGGACAAGATGCCTGATATGATTATTGATGGAGAGATGCAAGTAGATGCTGCTCTTGTACCAGAGATATGTGAGAAGAAATGCCCTGATTGTAAACTAAAAGGAGATGCTAATGTACTTATTTTTCCTGATTTACAATCAGCCAATGTTGCTTACAAGCTTGTAGAAAGACTTGCCAAGGCTGATGCTGTTGGTCCAATACTCCAAGGACTAAAAAAGCCTGTTAATGATTTATCAAGGGGTTGTAGTGTTCAGGATGTTATTGATGTAACTGCAATAACCAGTGTAGAAGCACAAAGTAATTAAGAGGTTTTTATTATGAAGATACTTGTATTGAATTCTGGTAGCAGCTCATTAAGGTATAAGTTCTTTGATATGAACATAGAGAAATCATTAATTTCTGGTCATGTTGATGGCATAGGTCTTCCAAGATGTGTTGTAAGAATAAAAGTTAATGATAAAGAAAAAGAGAAAAAGGTTCTTGTAAAAGACCATGTTGATGCAGTAATGCTGGCTTTAAAATCATTAAAAGAAAATAATGTTATTAAAGATTATTTTGAAATAAATGCTGTTGGTCACAGAGTAGTGCATGGAGGAGAACATTATTCTCAACCAACCCTTATTAATGATAAGGTGATAAGAACTATAAAAGAATTATTTGATATTGCTCCTCTGCATAATCCTCCTAATCTTGCAGGAATATTAGCTTGTAAAAAAATGCTTTCTAAAACTCCTCAAATAGCTGTTTTTGACACTGCTTTTCACCAAAGCTTGTCACCAGAAGCTTATCTTTATGGATTACCATATGAGTTATATGAGAAGTATAAAATAAGAAAGTATGGTTTTCATGGAACAAGCCATAAGTATGTGTCTGAGCAGGCAATAAAACTGCTTGGTAAAAATGATTCTAAAATAATAACCTGTCATTTAGGTAATGGAGTGTCTTTTGCAGCTGTTCTTAATGGTAAATCAGTTGATACAACCATGGGCTTTACTCCTCTTGATGGCTTAATCATGGGAACAAGAACTGGTTCAATAGACCCTGCAATCCCTATTTATTTAATCAAGGATAAAGGCATGAAAGCAAATGATGTTGATAATATGCTTAACAAGAAATCAGGTTTACTAGGAATATCAGGCTTAACAAGAGATATGAGAGATTTACATAAAGCAAGCCTTAAAGGTAATAAAAGAGCAAAACTAGCTCTTCAATTATTTGCTAGAAGAGCAGCCTTCTATATAGGAGGATACATAGCCTTACTAAGAGGACTAGATGCTCTTGTATTCACAGCAGGCATAGGAGAAGGAGCTGGTTTCATGAGAAGAGACATATGCAAATACCTTGAACCCCTAGGCATAGAGCTTAATGATAAGCTTAACAAAACAAATGAAATAATTATTTCAAAACCAGGAGCAAGAATAAAGATTTATGTTATCCCAACAAACGAGGAGTTGCAGATAGCAAGGGAGACAAGGGAGTTGGTTGGGTGAAAAAGAATTTCTTTTAATCCACCTCTAAGTAGATAAATTTATATATTATTTCTTATTTCTCT
>DAOWFR010000053.1 GCA_030637925.1 Methanobacteriota archaeon | reverse complement strand
CTAAAATACCCCATATTGAGCCAAGAAACAACACTCCCATGAAAATAACAAACCAGTTTTGTTTCATTATTCCACCTCAATCCCTTAACCCATCACTTATTCCTTTTCTTATCTCTTCCCAGTATTCTTTTGCTGCTTTAAGTTTATCTTTTTCAAATCTTTCAATCCATTCTTTTGCATCTTTGTCTTCAGGGTTTTCTTTTAAGAATTTTTTTAAGAATTCAAAGTTTATGTCTATTACTCTCTCACTTTCCCAGAAAACACTCTTGTTATTCTGGTTAATCTTTTGTACTATTTTTTTATGATGAGCAAAAAAATCAATGTTTAACTTAAAGTGCCTGTTAATAATATCCTGCATTAACTCTTCTATCCAGCCTCTGTGAAACCTGCAGCAACCAGAATTATCAGAATACAATTCTTTTATCATTCTCTCAGTATTCTTTTTTCCAAGCTCATAAGGATTTGCTATGCTGTATTTATAATATTGAAAATACTTGCCCATTATTGGCATAGGACTAAACAATCCAGGACCCCAGTACATGTTAGGAACCATGCAGCCTTGTTCTCCATAAGCATTGTAAACAGCTAGGTTAATGCTTTTAACACCAAATTTTTTATCTATTTCTTTTGCAGCATGTCTAATACTCTTGCTAAAGATTTCATTACTTAGTATCATGTTAATAATTTGTAATCCAAGCTCTGCATTATTATTAGAATCATTAATAATATCAAAGTTTTTCCAGTCAAACCTAGGCATTAAGGTTAAACCAAAATCTTCTTTTTTAATAATGCTTTTATCCAAGCACTCCATTACCCAGCTCACAACACCTCCTGCTTGTATTGCATCAAGGCCCATTGCATCAGCATAATGATTAAGCTTTTCAGCAGCTCTTTGGTCAAATATTCCTGAATTAGGGCCAAGAGATTCATAAGGCTCATAATCCTTTTTATACTCTCCTCTCATCTTTTTGCACATAGCAGGACAAGTTTCTCCACAAGTCTTGAAATGCTTAGGCTTGATAGTCTCTTCATTGAACTGCTTTAGATAATGATTCTTAATAAAGTCATTGTGTATTTTTATTCTTTCATCATCTGAAAGATAGATTGAAGAATAGTTAAAACTGAAAAGCCAGGTATCTGTAGCAGAATAATTAACACCAAAGGTTCCTCCTGACTCATATTTAGGGTCATAGTGATACTTAATAGTAGCCTCCATGTCTTTTATCATCATCTTTTTTTGAAACTTTTCTTCAAAGTACTTGTTAAACTCATCAGTATTTGTTAAACTCTTATCCTTGTAGTCACCACCATAAACAACAGCTATTATCTTATGTTTTTGCACTAGCTTAGAACCAATTCCTCCTCTGCCAGCCCAGCAATCAACAAAGCTTGGCTTATCTGCCTCAATATAAGCAGAGCCAATAGCACCCATATTAGTTTTTAAACTAGCAGGACCAGTAGCAAGTATTCTTAGCTTTCCAAACTCATCAATGCAATCATCATACTCATTTTTGTACTTGTCAAAAACATATTCTTGCAAAGCATAGAATCCTATCTTATCCTTGTAACCCTTCCATATCTCTTCTGGATTAACAGGTTCAAATGATACAATAATGTTATTATCTTTTCTTTTTAGCCTAAGAACAGAATAATCATTACAAGCATTCTCAATAACAACATAATTAATACCTAGATGCCTGAATATCATGGCTGCTCCTCCCATTGTGGATATATAAAAATTATCCCATAAAGGAGAATGACCACAGAAAATTAATCTTCTAGTGCCTGGAATAATAGAGCCAGCAAGTGCTCCTGCTCCAAAAAAGAACTTGTTATCATCATACGCATACTTAAGAGCAAAATCAATAGGTCCGATTACTTCTTCATCCTTAACATCCTCTACTCTAAAACTACCATCAGTTGCATTTATGTAAAGAACTTTTTGAGGTATCATGATAGATTTTAAACCTCTTTTTTATGAAAATATTATTGCTGGCTTACCAGGCATTGCATTTTTGGCTTTGTCATGCTTTGAATCTTTTTCAAGTGTTATTTCAAACTTGGTTTTAAACTCTTTTTCTAATTCTGTAATGCTATCCTTAAGAGATTTTTTCTCTTCTTCCTGCGATAAAACTATTTCAGGTATCTTATCAGGGTTTTTAACAAATTTTGGAACAAAATTTGCAAATAATTTAGTGTGTGTCTTATCTTTCATACTAAGAGTTTTTATTAACTTACCAATATCCCTGGTTTTCTCAAACTCTTTTTTTAAACTTTTAATAAATCCATATTTCCAGTTATCAGGAATAATAAGCATTATCTTGTTAGGCTTTGTTAAGCCTGTTAAGTCTTGTAAAGCAAGAATATCTTTTCTTACTATTATATATAATTCTTCTTCTGCTTCAATTTTCTCATCAATTTTCTTTTTATCAGCAACAGGCCATCTTGCTAAACTAATAAAGCCTTTTTTACCAAACTTTTCCCATAATTCCTCTGCAAGATGAGGAATAAAAGGAGATATCAAAAGTAATAATGTTTTTGCAGCTTTTCTGCTTATCTCTTCTTTTGTATATAAATAATTTGCAAACTTCATAATGCTAATAAGCGCTAAGTTATATCTAAAAGAAGAAATATAATCAGTTACTTCTAATATGGTTTTATGAGCTTTGCTCTCCTGGTTCTTAATAATTTTATCAACAATTTTCTTTTTATCAGAAAGCATGTAATAAACCTTTACAAGGAATCTATAAGCACCTTCAACTGCTTTATCATCCCATTCCATGTCCTTATCAGGAGAAGCAACAAACATTAAGAATAATCTTGCAGTGTCAATGCCATACTTATTTTCAATCTCTTCCTGAGTTACCACATTGCCCTTGCTCTTGCTCATCACAAACCCTCCTTTGTGCAGCATTCCCTGGTTGAACAAGGTAAGAGCAGGCTCATTAATCTTAAGCAACCCAATATCTCTTAAGAACTTGATAAAGTACCTGAAATAAATTAAGTGCATAGTAGCATGTTCT
>DAOWFR010000066.1 GCA_030637925.1 Methanobacteriota archaeon | reverse complement strand
TTTTCATTCAAAATCACCTCTTCAACGCTTTTTTCCTGATTTATGCTAACTTTCTAGGTCTGAAATTTTCGATTTCATAAGCTTTTTCCTTTAAAATTCTAAGTATCTCCTTATAATAAGCGTGCGAATGAATCATTTTATGACAATTAGGACATAAAGGAATCAAATTCTCCTTGGAATTGTTCTTATTATTACCGTCCAAATGATGTAATTCTACTATTTTGGCAAAGTTGCAACAAATGCATTTTTTCGTCATTTCCTTCCAAGATGCTAAATCCAAACCAAATTTCTTTTTCGCGTTATATTCCAAAACATTATCATAATGATGTAATCTTATATGACAAGAATCACATAAGCCAAACGCATGGTGATGTCTTATTCTCCCACAATTCTTACATTTTATTTTAGGAGATTTCCACTGCTTTTTATAACAACCATAACACATGTCTTTTGCATGATATTCTTTTCTTTTACCACAAACAACACAATCAACAAGTTTTTGCCCGTTAGGGTTAGGATTTGGGTAATATTGAGGTTTTTTCAGCATTTTTTCATGAAAGTCTCATAAAGTTCGTATTTCTTACCTGAAAACTACAGGTAATACACCTTATACGAACTAGTATTATTTAAATGTTTTGGATGAAGCTGATTAGATAACTCTGTAGAAACCCGCTTAACGAACATGTTCTGTGTAAAGACCTGCCTTGCTGAGCTCTTCTTCTTCTGTTGTTTCTGTGCCAAGCTCTTCCTCACATTTGTCATAAATCTGTTTAACATGGTCATAAATAAACCTGTAAAGCCTGCACAAACCAGCTGCTTCTTTGTATAGCTCTATCAAGTCACTCATCATCTCCCTGAGCTCATGGAGCTCTTCCTGAGAGAGCTTTATCTTCATTTGGCTTTGATGCTGAACTTCAAGCATAAATCTCTCTATATTCTCATACTTCTGGTCTTGAACCATCCTCTTCATATCCTCTATAAGGTTAATCATCCTTGATCCTTGCTTTCTTCTACCCATAATATCTTTCTGCATTATTGTCTTGTCTATTTTTTTGACTATTTTAAGGAGTTTTCTCATCTCTTCTACTTGCGAGAATGCCTGCTCAAGCTCTTCTGAGACCCTAACTATGTTCTCTTGCTGATCATGTACTAGTTCAAGCTCGTCAGTAATGTATTTTGAGGTGTAACCAAATGGCGTGGAATCACCAGACTTTTTTTCTTCTCTTTTATTTATGAGCAACATTTTCTAAAAGCATTTATTTATTTCTAAAAGTTTTAAGCAAAACAAAAAAGTTTTATTTTATTTCTTCTTTTTCCCGGCTCTTTTCTTAGCAGATTTTCGCACAATCTTGTGCTTTAAACCATAAAAATAAGTGCTGAACAAGCTATAAAGCTTCTCAAGCTCCTCTTTACCCAGCTCTGTCAAGGAATAAACCTTTTTCCTGCCTTTTCTCTTGTAGGCGATGAGCTTTTTTTTTCTAAGCCTTTTCAAAGCAGGATAGATTGTTCCGGGGGTTAAAGAAGCCTTTTTGCGTTCACCAATCTTCTTAGAAAGCTCATCGCCACAGAGACTCTTAAGACTTAATTCGTGCAGAATAAGGAATGACAAAAATCCCTTTAACTCGAGGTATTCTGAACATTTCTCTGTTTTTTTGGTCTTTTTTGACACACGACAACATAAAAAAAACACCTTTTTATATTTATTGGTTATCAAATATATATTCTGAACAATATATATTATAAGCAATTAATAGTTTGAACAATAGATAGGTCAACCAATATATTGTATAAGCAATAAATAAAACTAAAAAATTTTGCAAAAAGATAAATAATAAAGTGATAATAAAAAATAATTCTAAAGAATTCTTACTCAAAACTGCAAAAAACCAACAAGTCAACAGGAAAGAGGATAAATCAGCAAAAGAAATTAGCATAAAAACAAAAAAACCTTGCGTTCCACAAAAAGAGCAGGATTAGAACAGATTGGTCAAGCACACATAACCTACTAATCACACACAGATCAGATAAAAACCATGAGGTCAGGTTAAGATTAAGAAAATATTTTGAAAAATTGGTCTAATTAAGGGTTAAGAACAGATACACCCTAAAAAACCATGAGATTAAGCAAGTAGAATTATTTCTTGCCGCAATAAAAGATCTTTTCTATTGCAACATCAGCTGGAGCAATCCCACTTGCATCAATGGGTTGATCCAGCTTTTTTTGCACCTTTTCTTCTGCTGAGGACTCCTCGACGTGTCTTGAATCTTTTTTACTTGGTTTGGACTCTTCTCTGAAAGAATCATGAACATTATCTTTTAGAACAGTGAGTTTTTTGTCAAAAACAGCCTGGTTCATCTCTACAAGGCTTATTACCTTTATTAAATCATTAAGCTTTTCTGTGACTTTTACAAGCTGGTCTGCAACTGCGCCTATTTTCTGATTTGTGTTTTCTTTGAATATCCAGAGTCTTTGCATTTTGTTTATTATCTCATTGAACTGGGCTTTGGTTAGTTGTGCTAGTTCAAGCTCTGCATTTATTTCATCAGTGTTTGCCCCGTATATTGCTCCTGCTTGTGCTATTGCCTCTTGCGAGCTTTGTGCAAATCCGTATTTTCTTAGTTCTTTAGAAAGATTATTCATCTTAATAGTTTGGTCCACACTGTCCATTTTCTGTATCACATCCCGTTGCAAACTGAAATTGAAATAATAACAATATTAGTATCCTAAAAAGTATTCTAGTAGTGCCTATATTTAAATGTTTCGTTTTATCCCTTTTGTTTTATTTTTATCTTGTTATAAAGAACTAACAAACCATCTTCTTAAACATAAGTTTTTTAAAGCAAAACCAAAACCAAACAAAAATAAAATGCAAGGAACAATAAACAACTTCAGAAGAAGCAGAAAAAGAACCTACAAGAACCAGATGATAATCTTAGTAGATGGTGTAAACAAGAAAGAAGAAGCAGAAAAACTAGTAGGAAAAAAAGTGGTTTATAACACAGGCAAAAAAGACATTCTAGGCAAGATTAGTTCTGCACACGGCAACAAAGGAGCAGTACGAGTAATCTTTGAGACTGGTATGCCAGGTCAAGCTATTAGCAAGAAAGTAAAGATAGAATAAAATTAAAAGATAAATAAAAAAATTTATTTCTTATATACCCCGCTTTAGACCCCCTACTACCAATAATAGTCCTGCTAGTGTAAAGAGAATATTAATAATTAACATGCTTACGTCTGGAAGAGCAAAAGGCAGGACTCCAAAAGAGCCTAGTCCAAAGGCAATCAGTACTAAAGCAAGGACAATACTGATTATACCAATCATCTTACTACCACCAGATCCAAAACCTGCCTCCTCCTTAAACCCATCGATTATAAGGAAAAGAGCTCCTAACAAAGCCAGAGCCCAGAATACAATCATAGGGACTGTGGGCAGAGAAAAACCAATAACATTCAAAGCATTCAGCAAAGGAATACCTCCCAAAGCAAGGAAGATTAATCCAAGAATAATAGAAAAAGTTTTACGACCAGAACCCATACCCATTCCTAAACCTTTCTTATTCATAAATATCACCTTTAATTTTTTTAATAATAAAATGAATTCTTATTTTGCTAGTATTTAAAGTTTTTGAAAAAAAGGCTTTTCTAAAGGTTCAAAGGGAAAAGTTTAAATAATCCAGAGTCAAAAATTAGATAAGAATAATTAATATTTGATACAAAACTCTTAACAAGGTGCAGGTAAATATGAAGAAAAAAACATCTTGGCTTCTAAAAATATTTTTAATAATAACAATCCTAATGATTCTTGTTCTGCCAAGTGTAGTAGCAGCTCCTATGGCTCAGCAAGGCTTGTTCGGAGGCCTTATTGAAAAACTAACAGTCTCTCTGCAAAAATTTCTTACCTATGATATAAGAATACCACATACATATCCAACAGGAAGCTATGACGAAGTGGTTCCCTTATGGAGCATATTCGCAGTCTTTACATTATTATTTTCAATAATATTTGCTGCGAGTGCTAAGATAAAAATATTTGATGAAGAA
>DAOWFR010000092.1 GCA_030637925.1 Methanobacteriota archaeon | reverse complement strand
TTATTAATCCTGTTATATATAACACCTGTTTCTAGGCCTGCCTGCTCTGCTGGCATGTCAGGCTCTAGCTCTGTAAAACTAACACCAAGTGGCTTTACATAAGCATTAGCCACAGGATTAAATATCAAGACAAAGAGCAGGATTACTATGCCTGCTGTTATTATGTTAGAAAAAGGTCCTGCTGCAAAAACACTGTACTTGGTAACATCCTTTTGTTTTTTTAGTTTTTTTTCATCAGGCTCAACAAAGGCTCCTATTAATGGCCCAAAGAACACTATACCTGTGTTCTTGATTGGTAGCTTATGAGCCTTTGCAACAATACCATGGCTAAACTCATGAATGAGCACTACTATGAACAATGATATTATACCATACCAGAAAGGTACAAAGATAGGGCTTCCAGGTATGGGTATTCCTGGTAGTACAGGAGCAATAACTGCTGGTGCTCCAGGAACAAATATTAAGTCAAAAAGACCTTTTATTATAAAGCCAAGAATTACTAGCATGCCAACATAACCAATGCCTATGCCTATGTATCCAAGTATTTTTATGAAATTTTTGTATTTTGTTCCTATCTTGTCAATAATTTTTAAGCCGACTTGAGTTCTGTAAAGAGCAATGAACTTTGCTTGGAAAGTGAACTTTTTTCTTTTTATGATTATGAAAAGAATTATTAAGAGATAGAACAAGATTACCCACTTGTTCTGTGCTATGAAACTCAAAAAACTCATGATAAAAGAATTAATTGGCTAAAGGCTTTTTAATTGTTTTGGTATTTTATTTATTTCTTCTTAATCGGCCTTAAAGCCTTGGAGCTACACTTCCTACACTTAATTTTACCAGCCATCACTTTGAGCATAGGAGCGCGTATCTTGGTCTTACACTTCCTGCACACAAAGATGTTCCTAAAAAACCTTGCCTCTGCTTCTGGGAATTTAACCATTAATAATCACCTTTAAGTTGGTTTTACCTGCTTCATAACCCTGTCATTAAGAATAACCCAGTACAGCACTACTGCTCCTTCTGTTAGCTCTGCTTTTAGTTCTTCAGGGATTTTTAAGTCAAAGGTCTCATAAGTGTCTGAATCCATTACCTGAGCTATGTCTCCTGAAATGCTTAAGACCTGGGCATTCTTCTTGTCAATAATAGGCACATCAATCTCATCATGGCCAGGCATTACTATCTGCCTTTTCCTGCCATCAACTATTCCAACAGCATCCAGTCTGACTTTTGCATGGCCATGCTTACCAGGCCTTGATGTCTGAATCCCAGTCACAGTGCAAGCAGCACCATCAACAATAACATAGTTGCCTGTCTGTAAGCTTCCAACACTCTTTCTCTTGATTTCTCCGCCCATACTATCACCATGAAAATGATTATTTCTCAGAGATAGGATTTTATTTAAAAAGCTTGTGGAAAATAAGAGGGAACTAAGAAAACTTTAAATAAAGGAGAAAATTACAATAAGGATTATGAAAAGAGCAATCCTAATACATGGTTGGGAAGGAAGCCCTGAAGGAGGCTGGCTGCCTTGGTTAAAAAATGAATTAGAGAAAAAGGGTTTTAAGGTTATTATTCCTGCAATGCCAGACACCATGCACCCTGTAATGGATAAGTGGGTAGAGCACCTTGCAAAAATTGTTGGAAAGCCTGACAAGGAATGTTATTTAGTTGGTCATAGTCTTGGCAACATAACTATTCTTAGATATCTCGAGACCTTGGAACAAGGAGCAGAAATTGGAGGAGCTGTAATGGTAGCAGGTTTTAGTGATAACCTAGGGTATAAGGAGCTGAACACCTTCTTTACAAAACCTATTGACTGGGGTAAGATAAAAAAGCACTGCAAAAAGTTTGTTGCAATACACTCAGATAATGACCCTTATGTTCCTTTGAAGCATGGAGATATTTTCAAAGAGAAGTTAAACGCAGAAGTGATTGTTAAGCATAATATGAAGTATTTCAGTGGTGATGAGGGCTTTACAGAACTGCCAGTGGTGCTAGAAAGTATATTAAAAATTTCTTAGTTAGAGTTTTAAGAGGGATGCCCAATAGGCATGATATAAAGAGGCTCTTCCTCTATGTTCAGCACATCCTTTACTCCTTTATCATTAAAAGCACCAATAACCACTGTGCCTAGACCAAGACTTTCACATTGCAAATAAACATTCTGAGCAGCATGCCCTGCTTCTAAATGAACATACCTTATTCCTCTCTCACCATACTTCCTTGTTGTCCTCTTATAAACAGCAGTAAAAACAATATCTATGGCTGCTTCACCTATAGGATACTGTCCTAGAGCAACTCTTTTTAACTCTTCTCTCTTATCACCTTCTAAGACTTTTTTAACAGAATGGGTTTTAGGGTTATAATGATAAACACTTGGTGATATATTTTCAACATTACCTACAACTATATATATTTCTAAAGGATATAAAGCACCAGCAGAAGGAGCAGTTCTTCCACCCCACACAGAAGTGATTCCTTGAGCAGACCAAAGTAATTGAGAAAAATCTTTTAAGGATAACTCTTTATCTGTAAAGTCTCTTCTACTTCTTCTTTCAGCAAGAGTTTTTTCCAGAGAAACAACTCCTTCAAGCGTTGGAGCAGGTAAACTAATTTCATCATTATCTTCTTCTATAACTTCAACCTTAGAAGCACAGCCAGATATTAAAAATATAAAGATTAATATTAAACTTATAAGAAATGTTCTTTTCATATCCTCTGCAGGAATTTTATTTGTTATTTAAATGTTCTTAAAAAAAATAATAAATAAAAAAATAAAAAAAGTTTATGTTGGTTCTAACAACCCTCGTCTACTTCTCCGTCGCAGTCATCATCAAATCCATTGCATGCTTCTGCTGCTGCTGGATTTACTTCTAGATCTGTATCATCGCAGTCATCACCACCAAAAATAGGTAAGCCATCCCATCCTCCTGCGTCAATTGAACATTCTACATATCCATCACCGTCACTATCAGTTTCTGTTGCAGGTATACCACCGTCGCAGTCATTATCTTGTCCATCGCAGAGTTCTGTTGCTCCTGGGTTTACAGATGCGTCATTATCATCGCAGTCAACATCTGAGGTATAGCCATCATCATCTGCATCCTCATATGTGCATGAACTTGGTTGACCTTCACAAGACCATCCAGGCTCTACAGTACAACTAGCACTACAACCATCTCCATCAACAGTATCTCCGTCATCGCATTCTTCACCACCTTCTATAATGCCATTGCCGCAGACAGGTGCACAACCTTCATCTACGTTTCCATCACAGTTATCATCTTTTCCATTGCATACTTCTGTTGCTCCTGGGTTTATAGATGGGTCTTCGTCATCACAGTCAACATCTGAGGTATAGCCATCATCATCTGCATCACCACATGGTCCGCAGTCGTCTGGACAATTACCACAGTCTTCTCCTTGGTCTGGGTCACATGTTTCGTCTCCGCATTCTCCTGGGCATTCTCCACAGTCGTCTGGGCAGGTGTTGCAGTCTTCTCCTTGGTCTGGGTCACATGTTCCGTCTCCGCATTCTCCTGGGCATTCTCCACAGTCGTCTGGACAGTTATTACAGTTCTCTCCGCCTTCACACACTTCATTGCCACAAGCTGCTCCACCTACAGGTGTGCAAACACCTGAAATACAGAACTCTCCAGCAGAGCATACATTGTTACAAGCTCCGCAGTGGTTTTCATCAGTGCTTGTGTCAACACACTTACCATTACAAAAAGTTAAGCCTGGTGGGCACATTGCTGCTTCTATTGCTGTCACTCTTGATACCAAGTCATCCTGTGTTTCATTCAAAGAGTCTGCCTGTCCTTGCAAGTCCTCTAATGCACTCCATATCTCATCCCACGGTCCTTTCCATAAACTGTCATCGGGTTTCTCAACTTTAGCTGCTCCCAAACTCAGAAGGGAGACTAAAACCAACAGAACCACAGCTATCTTTACTAAATTCCTTTTCACGATATCAACCCCCAAAATTTTTAATCATTTAGAAGTGTAGAATTGATATATAAATCTTCTTGAAAACCAGAAAAACTTTAAATAACTCTTAATATTCTTGTTATTTATGATAAAACTATCCCCTTCAAAACTTAACTTGTTCTTAGAATGCCCTTTATGCTTTTGGTTAGAGGTTAATGATGTAATTAAGAGACCTGCTGGTATTTTTCCTTCTCTGCCTTCAGGTATGGACCTTGCTTTAAAGAAGTATTATGATAGGTTTAGAGGCTCATTACCTCCAGAGCTATTAGGATCTAACCATTCCCAATAACCTCCATATTGAGAATTACCACTATATACTGGTTTTGTAGGGTCAAAATTAACTGCTGCACCAATAGCACCTCCATCAGCAAAATCA
>DAOWFR010000003.1 GCA_030637925.1 Methanobacteriota archaeon | reverse complement strand
TGGGAATAATACAGCTCTGGCATTCCTTTTGATGTGTCTACAGAAACAGCTTTTTCCAGGAAGTACTTGGCTTTTTTCTTATCACCCATTTTCTCATAGATAATAGCAAGCCAGCTCAGACCCAAAGTCCATTCTGCTTCCTCAGAATAACCATCAGGGTTCTTGTTATGATACCAGTCATTCCTATACCTTATCACTCCTCTGGCTTTTAATAAGTGATACTCAATATTCTTTAAGATTTCATCTCTCTGCTTCTTAGAAACAATATTATAAGGATAAATAAGGGACAACTCTGCAAGGTCCACATACTTCTTTTTTGACTCTCTTGGCAGCAGATAGTTCAATGATTTTTTACCTTCCTCTATCATATGATCAGGTACATGAACATATTTCTTTATTGCTAATAGCCCTGCAAGACAAGCACCAATAGAAGAAGCACGAGTCTCCTCCTCATTCTCCCACATACCTGAGTCCTCATCATGCCAATACTCTATAGAAGCAAGATACTTTACTAGTTTCTGAACCAGCTCTTTATCTTTTTCAGTCTCTATAACCTTAACACCAGCAGCTTCTAGCTTTGCAATACCAAATAATATTGCTCCTATTGCATCATTCTGCTTATTACCCCACTCTTCCCAGAACTCATCAAAACTATGAGGATGATACCTTGCATGAATATACTCGTGTCTATGCTCTGGTTTCTTAGCAATAGCATGGTCTATCTTGTACTCGTGTTTTTCAAAAATCTTGAGCATAGTTTTATAGGTTTTTTTACAAGTCTCATAATCCTTTAGCACAAAAAAAGCAAGGCACTCATAAAAATTATCTCTGAGCCAGGCCTTGTCATAACCAGTAGCTTTTCTAAGTGAAGCAGCAAACAAGCCAGACCTGTACTGCAAACTCTTCAGGAGTTTAATATGTTGCTTAATTAAATGCTTGTTTTTTATCTTTCTAGTTATTTTTCTAGGCATAAATATGTTATTTAATTTTTTTATATAAAAAGGTTGTGATGATTTTCCGGTTGAAATGTTAATTTTTCGATTTTTTGTGCATGAAAAATATAAACATCCAATAAATTTAACCTTTTATGCTTTTAGAAATCCTAATTGCCCTTTTAGCAGGCATACTCTTTGGAATAATAACAGGCCTAACCCCTGGCATTCATGTTAATCTTATAAGCCTATTACTTCTTAGCTCTGCTCCACTACTTGTAAAGTTCTTTAGCTTAACATCACTTGCAGTATTCATTGTCTCTATGAGCATAACCCATACATTCATAGACTCAATACCTAGTATTTATCTAGGAGCTCCTGACTCTGACATGGCTCTTGGAGTGTTGCCAGGTCACAGATACCTGCTTAAAGGTCATGGATATGCAGCAGTAAAGCTAACCTTAATAGGTTCTTTAGGAGCAATTATTTTTAGCATACTCCTCTTTCCCTTGCTCATACCTCTTGTTAAGTATGGTTATCCATTAATAGAAGAGTACATTGGCTACTTTCTCTTACTTGTTGCAGTTTTTATGATTTTGCGGGATAAGAACAAGCTCTGGGCATTAATAGTTTTTTTACTCTCAGGCTGTCTTGGTTTAATGGTATTAAGCATGCCTAATCTTAAAAACCCATTATTTCCAATGTTGTCTGGGCTTTTTGGAGTATCAACCTTAATCATTAGCTTGATGAGAAAAGAATCAATTCCAAAACAAATAACAGTAAAAGAAACACCTCTTGATAAGAAGAAGACAATTAAGGCATTAATTTCAGGTCAGGTTTCTGGTTTTTTAACAGCAGTGTTTCCTGGCTTAGGAGCAGCAACAGCAGCAGTTATATCTCTTCAGTTTACTAAGAAGCTTGGTGACCATGGATTCTTAATCCTAATCGGAGCAATAAATACAGTGAACTTCACATTATCATTATTAACTCTTCTTGTGCTGGATAAGGCTAGGAATGGAGCAGTAATAACTGTTCAAAAACTAATTGAAAATATAACTCTGCCTCATATTCTTCTCTTTCTATGCACAGCACTAATCGCAGGAGGAACCGCATTTATTCTGGGAATACTAATAAGCAGAGGGTTTTCTAAATTGATAACAAAAATAAATTACAGAGCACTTGTTATTGGAATCATTGCATTCATCACAATACTAACACTAATCCTGACAAGCCCGCTCGGCCTTTTAATCCTTGTAATAAGCACAGCCCTTGGAATGATACCACCAGAAAAAGGACTTCCAAGAATACACTCAATGGGATGTTTGCTGGTGCCGATAATTGCTTATTTTTTGATATGAAGAAATATTTTTTGGGTTTAGTAAAGAAATATCGTAAGATTTAATAAAGAAATAATAACCTTGGGAAAAAGGGAGTGAAATGAAAAAACCAATACTGCCAAATGGCTACAAGCCTAAATTAGACTTTTTTCAAACAGAGAAAGGAATAAAGGTGGTTAAGGACGCCTTTGAAAGGAAACTCGCAGAAAAGCTCTTGCTTCTAAGAGTGTCTGCTCCAAGGTTCTTGATAACAGGCACAGGCTTGCAAGATGACCTAGCAGGCACTCAGATACCTGTCAGCTTTAAAACAAAAGTATCAGATAAACATATTGAAGTAGTGCAGAGTCTTGCCAAGTGGAAAAGGTATGCCTTAGGAAAATATGGATTCAAGCATGGCACAGGATTATACACTGATATGGATGCTATAAGAAAAGATGAGGACATAAGCCCTATACATAGCATATATGTGGACCAATGGGACTGGGAGAGAGTAATCTCAAAACAGGAAAGAACCCTTGGTTTCTTAAAAGATATAGTTAGAAAAATATACTTAGCGCTATTAGAAACAGAGGCAATAGTTGAAAAGGAATTTCCAGTGCTAAAAGCCAGGCTTCCAAAAGAAATAAAATTCATTCACTCAGAGGACTTGGAAAAGATGTATCCTGAGCTATCTCCAAGTGAAAGAGAGTATGAAATTACAAAGAAGCATGGTGCTGTGTTCTTAATAGGAATAGGGCACCCACTTGAGTCAGGTAAGCCTCATGACCTCAGAGCAGCAGATTATGATGACTGGATTACAAAGACATATGAGGAGAAAAGAGGGTTAAACGGAGATATCATTGTATGGGATACTGTAAGAAAAGAAGCCTTAGAACTATCATCCATGGGGATAAGAGTGGATTCAACCTCTTTGTTAAAACAACTGGATATGATGGGCTTGAGTGAGAGGAAAGAACTGGAATTCCATAGATTAATTCTTGAAGAAAAAATGCCTTTATCAATTGGTGGAGGAATTGGGCAGTCACGTTTATGCATGATATTACTGCAAAAAGCCCATGTTGGTGAAGTCCAGTCAAGTGCATGGCCAAAAGAGGTTGAAGAAGAGTTTGAGAGGAGAGGAGTGGCTTTATTATAGGTCAGATAAACAAAAATCTAGAACTCCTTCTTAAACTCCTTCCAGAAGTCCTTGATAAATAAGTGCTGGGATGTTGTGTAAGTAAGAAACCTTATGATAATAAATAATACAAGTATTGCTATGAACAAGTAAAGTAAATCAAGCAGGTTTCTTTCAAACAAGAAAAAGGATACTCCTGCACTAATAGCAGGTGGGTGAAAGCTGTTAACAAGAAAAACAATGATTGCTATTAGAAACACAACTAAGAACAGGTTAAGAGCCAGAGGTAAACTAAGGATTAAGTTAAGGAAATATAATAACAAAGAAACAATTATCGCAACAATATAAGAAATAATTATGGTATGCAGCTTGGTGAGGTGGTGAGAATGAATATTAGCAAGAATAGCAGCACTAGCACCCGCACTAGCAAATAAAACAATGTTTGACACAGTGAACTCAAAGATTAAGGCTATGACTGCAATAGCAACTCCTGCAATTAATGAGGGAACAAAGTGCTTGTGCCACAGGATTCTTTCTTTTCTTAAAAAAGTGCTAAAACTCATTCTTTACTCTTTTTTCTTCTTCAAGGCTTTTAATCCCATAACCATGGCCAAAACAGTGAATACAACAGCCACTATCCAGACAAGCCACAAAATATTTTTCCAAAACCCAGCAAAATAGGTTCCAAGAAGAACACCAATAGCAAACATTGCTAGTTTTAGAACACTGAAGTGCCAGCCCTTCCAAACAAATTCTCTTGTGCAGATAGACATTTTATCACCTCTCTTCCTTTTTTTACTTTTAATCCTTTTCTCAATGATTAAGCCCCCAATATAACCACAGTCTTTACAAATGTATTTTCCTGTCTGCCCACCAGTGTCCAAAGTTACATTGGTTGACTTGCAATGAGGGCACTTTAAGATGTGCATGTTATTGTTTAGATTTAAGGGTATATAAAGTTATTTGTAATCAGCTTATCATTAGAAAACATTTAAAACAAACCAATCATTTCTCTTAATAATCATGAAAAAAGTCCTTGTCTTTGGAACCTTTGATATCCTGCATCCTGGTCATGAATACTTCTTAAAACAGGCAAAAAAACATGGTGATGAGTTAATTGTTGTGGTTGCAGGGGATTTAACAGTTAAACAAGTAAAAAAACTAATGCCTGATAATAATGAGCTTAAAAGATTAAAGACTATACAAATACTTGATTATGTTGATAAAGCAGTGCTTGGCTCAATGGATATTGATAAGTACAAGATAATTGAGGAGATAAAGCCAGATGTTATATGCCTTGGCTATGACCAAACAGCATTTGTTGATGGTTTAGAAGCAAAGCTTCATGAAAGAGGACTAAGACCAGAGATAATAAGAATAGGTGCTTATAAGCCTGAAAAGCACAAGTCAAGTCATTATAAAAAGAAGCACATTTAATCATTAAAGTTTTCTATATACATTT
>DAOWFR010000035.1 GCA_030637925.1 Methanobacteriota archaeon | reverse complement strand
GCATACAGGTAGGGCACACATCAAGGTCTGTAATCTTCTTTATAATGAGTTCAGAAGCGCTCTTCTTGGTCTGGTACATTGATTTCCTTGAATTGATTTCTGAGAGTTTGTGCTCAATCTTTTTTAACTCCTGTTTTTTCCTTGTAATAATTTTTTTAATCTCCTCTGCCTTGCTAATATCAAAGCCTTCCAAGCCTTTTAACAGCTCATCAAGCAAAGAATTAACTTTTTTCAGCTCTGCTTCATCTCTTTCCAACTGCCTTGTAAATGAGTTTAACTCGCTCTTCTTAACCTCACACTCTTTCTCAACCTTTTTCAGCTCGTCAAGTTCTTGCTCTAGTTCTTCAAACTCTTGCTTTGCCTTTTCAAATTCATTCTTAATCTTTAAGACTTCATCCTGTTTATCCTCAAGTTTTTCTTTCAGCTCATCAACTTGCTTGGTATAATCCTCTAATTCCATCTTCTTATCTGGCAGTATCTCAAGCTTTCCCTGCAAAACACTAATCCTGTTCTTAAGCTCCCGGATATAATTAAGAGAATGCTCTTTTACCCGCTTGTACTTGTCAATATTAAACAGTCTTCTAAGAATATCAAGCCTTTCCTCCTTGTTCTCATAAAGAATCCTTTTCATCTCTTCCTGAGGTGTGAACACAGTATACCTGAAAATCAAGGATTTAGATTTAGTAAGCAGGGTTTCTGGATAACCAATTAATTCAAGTATCCTGGCTTTTAACTCCTGGGGTGTGCCATTAAAAACCTTGTCATTAACTATCAGGGTTCCTGGCTCTTGCACAACACCACTAGAAGTCCTTTTTAATGAGCGCTTGATAACAATCTCATCCTTGTCAAGAGTAAAGCTTAGCTCAACAGAACCATTATTAGCTCCGTGCCTAAGCAGAGTATTACCAGACAATATTCCTTTCATAATCCCAAAGATAGCAAACTCAACAGCCAAGAGTATAGAGGTCTTGCCACTCCCAACATCCCCTGATAATAATACAGATTCTGTAGGGAACTTAATAGACTCATCCACATAAGAGCGTATGTTCCTGAGCTTAAGAGAGCGGATAATCATGATGAATAGAAAAAAACAGAGTTATATATAATTTTTCATTCTTTTAAAAAAACTTTATAAAGTCCTAAATAGTAATGGGACTTACAGCCCCGTAGTGTAGTGGCCAATCATCCCGGATTTTGGAGGCAAAGAATTATTTCCAGCTGAGAATGTCCGGGGACCTCGGTTCGAATCCGGGCGGGGCTATTCTATTTTTCTAAACTTTTTTAAACATTCCATTATTCTTTATTCCCATGAACATCCTCCCAAACATTAAGATTATTGGCTTAACTCTTTATCTGGAAAAGCAGAAAATCCTTGTGTTGGCTGATACTCATATTGGTTATGAAGAGGCTCTTAACAAGCAAGGAGTTCTTATTCCTAGGCTGCAGTTTAATGAGATTATGAAAAACTTAGAGCAAGTTTTCAAAAAAGTAAAACCTAAATTAATTATTATGCTGGGTGATATTAAGCATGAGTTTGGCACTATTTCAAGGCAGGAGTGGCGTGATACTCTGAATTTGCTTGGTTATCTTCTTGAAAAAGCAAAGATTGTTCTTATTAAAGGCAATCATGACACAATTCTTGGACCTATTGCTAGGAAAAAAGATTTAGAAATAAAGGATTACTTTGTTGTTAATAATATTCTTTTCTGCCATGGCCATAAAATATTTGATGATAAGATAAAGGATTGGAAAAAAGTTAAGACAATTATAATCGGTCATGAACATCCTGCTATTAGCATAAGGGATGATGTAAGGGTTGAGAAGTACAAATGCTTCTTATTAGGAAAATACAAGAACAAGAATCTTATTGTTATGCCCAGCTTTAACTTTGTAACAGAAGGCACTGATGTATTGCAGGAGAACCTGTTAAGCCCTTTTATAAGGAATATATATGATTTTGAAGCATATATAGTTGGGGATAAGGTTTATGACTTTGGTAAGATAAGTAAGTTAAGATAAATAATTATTTTTTCTCTTTCTGATACTCAAAGTAAGAATAAACCATTGTATAGATTGCTACTAGAATAACAGGAACAATAATTAACCATATTGTATATCTAGGAAATAACACTCCAATAATAGCAATAACCCCTGCAATCATAAACAACTTACTGCCGAGTTTATGAGTCTTGTCCCAGACCCTGTCACTGCTCAGAGTCCACGGCGTCCTAATCCCAATAAACCAGTTCCTCTTTGCTTTTTGCAGTAATATTCCTATGTAAAAGAAGAGCAGGCCAAGGGCAGGTATTATTGCCACACTCATATTATACCTTACACCAACATTCCATAGAACAGTGAGCATGAAGATGTAGAATAAGAATACAAAGATTAATACTATAAACCAGTCAAAGTATTTTCTGAACTTCTCAATATTTGCTTTCAAAGGGTCAATCTTTGGTATTATTAGGAAGAGCAGGAATAATCCAACCGATATAATGGGCATTAAGAACAAGCCCCAGAACCTTGACATATAACCATCAACCTGCCCTTGTGCATTCCAGTGAGAAGCAACTTTTTCAGGCATCTGAGGGTATACCCAAACTGAGATTACAAATGAGAGTAGGATTATAATAATTATGACTAGAGTGCTTTTTCTCATACAAGCTAATATTTCTCTGTAAAGGTTTATTAATCTTTCGTAAAAATAGAACCATAAACCACAAGAATTATAAATAACCTCTCTTAGGAAATTATTTAATAAATTTAATAAAAAATTATATTTGTGAGGTGGTTTTAAATGGAGAAATACTTCTTTACAAGCGAGAGTGTTACTGAGGGGCATCCTGATAAGGTATGCGACCAGGTGAGCGATGCAATACTTGATGCTATGATAAAAGATGACCCTGATTCAAGGGTTGCTATTGAGTGCCTTACCAAGACAGGCTATATAATGGTTGCTGGCGAAGTAACAACCAAGACTTATGTTGATATTCAGCAAGTTGTTAGGAATGCTCTTAAAGAGGTTGGTTATGACAAACCAGAGTATGGCTTTGACTATAAAACATGTGGTGTTCTGACTAGTATTTCTGAGCAGAGCCCTGACATTGCCCAGGGAGTAGATGAGACAAAGGAGCATGAGCAAGGAGCAGGTGACCAAGGAATAATGTTTGGCTATGCGTGTAATGAGACACCAGAGCTCATGCCCTTGCCAATAATGCTTGCTCATAAACTAACCATGAAATTAGCAGAGGCTAGGAAGAAGAAAGAATTAAAATTCCTAAGACCTGATGGTAAGAGCCAGGTAACAGTTGAGTACCATGATGGAAAACCAGTGAGAGTTGATGCTATTGTTGTGAGCACTCATCATGAACCTGGTGTTGGTATTGAAGAACTAAGAAAGAACATAATAGAGAAAATCATTAAGCCAGTGTGTGAGAAATGGATTGATTCAGAAACCAAGTTCTATATTAATCCTACTGGCAAGTTTGTTATTGGAGGCCCAGTAGCTGATACAGGAGTTACAGGAAGAAAGATTATTGTTGACACTTATGGTGGTGTGGGTAGTCATGGTGGCGGATGCTTCTCTGGAAAGGATCCTAGCAAGGTTGATAGGAGTGCTAGTTATATGGCTCGTTACATTGCAAAGAACATAGTGGCTGCTGGGCTTGCTGATAAGTGCGAAGTCCAGATAGTATATGTTATTGGAGTTGCTGAGCCTGTAAGCCTACTAGTGAATACCTTTAGAACAGGCAAGATTGATAATGATAAATTGTTAGAACTGATAAAAAAGCACTTTCCTCTAAAACCAGCAGAGATGATAAAGTACTTGAACCTTAAAAGACCTATCTTTAAGAAAACTGCTTGTTATGGTCATTTTGGAAGACAAGACCCTGACTTTACCTGGGAAAAGACTGATAAGGTAGAGGTATTGAAGAAGGAGGCTGGGGTTTGAAGATAT
>DAOWFR010000057.1 GCA_030637925.1 Methanobacteriota archaeon | reverse complement strand
TAAGATTATTAAGAGAAAAAGAGGTGTAATGAGTAAATTGGCAGGGATTATTTCTAGTAAGTCAGAGATTAAGAGAGTCCCTTTGTACATAGAAGGATTTGACGATAATATAGAGGGGGGGGTGCCTGAAGGCCATATAACCCTTATTAGTGGAAGCGCCGGTACTATGAAGAGCTCAATAGCCTTTAATATCCTTTATAATGAGTCTTTAAGAAACAAGGTTTGTGTTTATTGCTCTCTTGAACAATCATATGGTTCTATTATTATGCAGATGATTAATATGAACTTTGATATGAGTAAGATTAACCTGGTTATTATTAAGGACTTGGCAGAGCTAAGAACAACTATTAGCAGAATGAAGAGCATGGGTAATAGTGGCTTGGTAATAGTTGATATTGGCTGTATTAGAAAAGAGATTCATGATGTTAAGACAGCTAATAATAAGAGCTGGCTTAATGTGATTAAGAACGTGGTTAAGAGGATAAAAGAGGAAGCTGATTGTCATGTATTCTGCCTGGACTCTCTTAGTGCTTTGTATGTTCTTTCAAGATTTGAGAATCCTAGGATTGAGTTGTTCTACTTATTTGAGTTTCTAAGGGACTTGGAGATTACTTCTTTTCTTGTATCTGAGTGCCAGCCTGAGAGTGGTAAGTTTAGTGAGTTTGAGATAGAAGAGTTCTTATGCGACTCTATAATAAACCTAAGGCTTACTCCTTTTAGAAGGAATGTTGTGCGTGAGATTAATGTTGTTAAGATGAGAGCAACTGATTGTAACAATGATATCTTCTCATTAGAGTTCAAGCATGACAGGTTCAGGGCTTTGTATGGTGGGCAGAATCCATTGCTATGAGTAAATTTAAGTAAAGCAGTTCTTTGTAGAACTAAAAATCATAACTTATTTATAACTCTTTATTCATCTTTTCTTGTTATTATGTGTGGTATTGTGGGTTTTAACTGGGAGGATAAGAGTCTTGCCAAGCGCATGGCTGATGCTATTACTCATAGAGGTCCTGATGATAGTGCTTTTTTTACTGATAAAGGCTTAAGCCTTGGCATGAGAAGACTAAGTATTATTGATTTAACCAAGGGTATTTATCCTCTTACAAATGAGAATAAGGATGTTTTCTTGATTTTTAATGGTGAGATATACAACTTCCAGAAGCTAAGAACTATGTTGGAAGAAAAAGGTCATAGGTTTAAGACTAATACAGATGGAGAAGTAATGGTTCATGCTTATGAGGAGTACAAAGAGAATTTTCTTAAACTATTAAATGGCATGTTTGCAGTTTGTCTTTATGACAGTAAAACTCAGGAACTGATTCTTGCAAGGGACAGGGTTGGTATTAAGCCTTTATACTATTATTTTAACAAGGGCAACCTGGTCTTTGCTAGTGAGATTAAGAGCATATTAGAGCTTAATAGTATTAAAAGGGAGATTAATATTAAGACTCTTAATTCTTATTTTGCTCTTCGATATAATCCTTCTTATGAGACTTTGTTTAAGGGTATAAATAAGTTAATGCCTGGTCACTTCATAAAGTTTGATCTAAGGGATAAGAGCATGGTTATTAGCAAGTACTGGGATATTAATCTTGAAAAGCAGAGTAATAAGAGTGTTGGGTTTTGTAAGAAAAAATTGTTTAATCTTCTTAAGGATTCTGTTAAGAAAAGGCTTATTAGTGATGTGCCTCTTGGTGCTTATCTAAGCGGAGGCTTGGATAGTAGTGCAATTGTTCTTATGATGAGCCTTATAAGAAAAGAAGAGAAGAGCAATGCTCCTATTAGGACTTATAGTGTGGGCTTTACTCATGGAGAAAAGGTTAATGAAACTGTTTATGCAAATCAAATAAGCGAGCTCTTTGGTACAAAGCACCAGGAACTCCTTATAGAACCTGATGTTGTTAAGTTATTGCCTAAGATTGTGTGGCACTGTGATGAACCAATGGCAGACCCTGCTCTAATCCCTGTTTATCTCTTATCAGAAGCTGCAAAAAAGACATCCACTGTTATACTAACAGGTGATGGTGGTGATGAGATGCTTGCTGGCTATGACCAGTACAGAATCTTAAAAGGGGTTTATGCTACCAGCAAAATTCCCTTTTTTAATGTTTTTGGTCCGACCATTGTTAGAAGTATCCCTCTTAAAACATGGGATAAGCTTCATAAGCATAGTTCTGATCTTGGCAAGGCTGCTTATAGAAGAGGAAACATGGTTATCAAGGCAATGAAAAATAACAAGGCCAAGGCTTATTACGACCTTATTGGCATGTTTAATGAAGAAGAAAGACAAGAACTTGTTAAGAAAAAGTATTATCAAACAGTTGATTATGCTTCAATTAACAAGGAATTCTTTAACAGGAAAAAGGATTATATAAAACAATTACAGTTCTTTGACTTTAAAAGATTGTTAGGTGAGAGCTTTCTTATGAAAACTGATAGAATGACCATGGCTAAGAGCATAGAAGCAAGGGTTCCTTTGCTTGACCACAGGATTGTTGAGCTGATTTTCAGCATGCCTAGTAGATATAAGCTCAAAGGATTTTTTACCACAAAGTATGTTTTTAAGAAAGCATTAAGAAAGCATCTTCCTAAACATATCATTCACAGGAAAAAACAGCCCTTTCATGTTCCTATTGAGAACTGGCTTGATAAAGAATTGAAAAGCACTGTTGATGATTTATTAAACACTACTAAACTCTTTAGAGAAAAGATTCTTAACCCATACTATGTTAAGAAGATAATGGATAATTATAACAAAGGAAAATTGTTTTATGCAAGGCAGCTCTGGACTTTAATTAATTTTGAGCTCTGGCACAGAATGTTTATTCAAAGAGAGAAAATTGTTTTGTAAAGTGAATCAAATGAATAAGTACAAGAATAAAAAAATATTCTTTGTAATCCCAGCTTATAATGAGGAGAAGAGTATTGGAAGAGTTGTTAAGGATTTGAAAAGAGCAGGTTATAGATACATCATTGTGATTGATGATGGTAGCAAAGATAATACTTACAAAGAAGCCAAGAAGCAAAAGATTATTGTTCTTAAACACGTAATTAATCGAGGCCAGGGTGCTGCTCTTAGAACAGGCATTGATTCTGCTTTGAAGAAAGGAGCTGAGTTCATTGTTACTTTTGACAGTGATGGACAGCACAGAGTAGAGGATTTGCCAAGAATGCTTAGACCTGTGATTAAGGGAAAAGTTGATGTTACTCTTGGCTCAAGGTTTCTTAGAAAAACAAAGATGCCTTTAAGCAGGTGGATTTTGTTAAAAGGCTCTGTTCTTGTGCAATGGATTTTTTATGGGGTTAAGTTGAGTGATGCTCATAATGGTTACAGAGTGCTTAATAGAAAAGCAGCTAAAAAAATAAGGATTGATTCTGACAGAATGGAGCATGCTTCTGAAATAGTAGAAGAGATTGTTAAAAAGAATATAAAGTACAAAGAAATACCTGTTACTATTAGATATACTGGTTATTCAATGAAAAAAGGAGAAGGCTCATTCTTTGGTGCATTAAAAGTATTATTTAAGATGTTAATGAGAAGGTTGATGCATTAGAACAAACTCCTAACGTGCCTTAACCCATACTTCATCATCCTTGGATTATTAGCTGCAATACTTAATAATAATTGAAATAATTTATCCCTATTAACACTCTGCAATACTTTCTTTGATTCTTTATTATTTAATTCTCTTATTAACTGGTTCCAGTCTTTTTCAGTGAAAGAATCCATTACTCTCCTCATCTTGAGATTCAGCCATAGGTTTGGGAATAAGTGTAAATATATGCCTGCCTCATAGCTAAGATTATGGTTCAGACTATGAGCAAGGATTTCTGCTGACCTTAAGCCTGGGATAAGGCCTCCTGCTGTTGTTGCTTTTACAAAACCAGCAGCATCTCCTACTAAGAAAATATTTTCTTTGCTAAAAGTTGTCCAGGGGTTAAAAACAGGGATTAGGCCTGCTTGTTTAACAATTATTTTTCCCTTGTATTTTTTTAATAGTTTGTTAAAGTATTCTTTTGGATTTGTTTTAGAAGCCACGCCTATTCTTAAGGTATTTTTATCTTCAGGCACAGCCCATGCAAAGCCCTGTTTTACTGGATAAAAGTCTATAATATTATTATTCTTTCTTTTGATAATTGCTTGTAACCCAATAAAGAACTTTCTTTTATTATATAAACCAGTATTTTTTGCAACACTACTAAGAGGACCATCAGCCCCTATTAGATGAGAGAACTTGAACTTCTTTATCTTCTTAGATTTTAAATTCTTGATTAATACATCACAACCCCTTGTTGAGATAAATTTATGATTAAAAACAAAATTAACTCCTTTTTTCTTTGCTTGGTTATAAAAATAATTATCAAACTTTTTCCTGTCAATGATTAAGTCAGGCTTTTTTAGTTTTAGCTTAATATATTTATTATTAGGTGAGAATATTCTTACATCACTTGCTTTGTTAATAACAAAATTATTCTTTTTAGGAACAAACCTAAAGATTTCCTGAGTAACAATTCCTGTGCATTGGATTGGCAAACCAACTGAGCTATGTTCTTCAAAGACTTTTACTTCAAAGTTATCAGCAAGCAGACTAGCAGCATAACACCCAACAGGACCAGCACCGATAATTGCTATCATTTCTAAAGAGAAATTATATTCTATTTAATTAGTTATCTGTTTAGAAAGGAGACCAAGATATTTGTTATCATTTAAAAGTAGTTAAATACCGAAATATTTATAAATGGTGGTTTC
>DAOWFR010000063.1 GCA_030637925.1 Methanobacteriota archaeon | reverse complement strand
TAATACTCCTATAATGCTTGCTATCATGTACTTCTTGAACTTAAGTCCAAAGATATTTGCTGCTAATGCTCCTGACCATACACCAGAGCCTGGTAAGGGTATGCCTATGAAGATTGCCAAGCCAAGCTCTCCGTACTTCTCAACATACTTCCTACTCTTCTTCTGCACTCTTTCAATAGTCCTGTGATAAATCTTGTCTATTGGCTTTATCCATTTTAATAGGTGTATTAGCTTGTTCCAGAACAAGTAAACAATAGGCGCGAGGATAATATTAAAGATTACACACACAACAAATACAACCCACCAGGAATAGCCTAATAATATGCCATAAGGAATACTGACTCTTAATTCTAGGAAGGGCAGTAATGTGAAGACTGCCATTACTATAAAGTCGTTTAGCATAAGATGATAGAATAAGGGATGTTATTAAAATATTTATTGGTTTATTGTTGATTTACTTGTGTTACAACAGATGTTCCTATAAGTATTTTAAGAGCATAGTCTCTCATCTCATAGAATACTCTTGCCTGCTTTTGCACTTCTAATTCTGCCTGCCTATAACCCATACCTGCTGTTTCCTTTGCAAAAGAATAAACCCTGCCAAAGTATAATGGTTGGATTGCTTCTAATAATAATTCTTTGTTCTCAGCTCTGGGGAATGCAGCAAGCAGCTCATACAACATTTTTGCCCAGAGTTCTGCATCAATCTTTTCAACTTCTAAAAATACCTCTTTTAGTTCAGAATAAGTTTCTTTTGAAAGGTGTTCTCTTAGCACACTGCTGTATTTGCGCATGCCTTTGTTAAATGTTTTTCTTAGTTTCTCTGTGTTAATACACATCATAGAAGGCTCGTGCATCTGGGAATCTCCAAAAATAGTTGTGTGCTCTATCCCTCTATTAAGAAGAGCTCCTGGCTCTTTATTAAACATGCTGAACAAGGTGCCTATTACTTGCTTAAACATTGGACCAAGGCTCTCTCCTGGGTCTTTTATTTTGTGAATCTTGGCTCCTAGCCGTGTTGAACAGACCTTGAATCCACCAAGCAAGGCATGGGTTGTCATAAAGATATCTATGCCATATTGTCTTATGGTCTTACTCCACTCTTGTTTAAGCCAGTGCTCTGCAAGTCTTGCTGAAAAACTAAAGTCTCCTCCAATAGGCTGCCTTATGTTCCTACCTAAGAGCCCCACAGTAAGAGGGTAAACAATATTATTAGTAATAGTGCCATCATACTTGTGCCTTGCATAAAGAGGGGTTACAAGGTCATAGCCTTCCAGAATTGGCTGGCAAAGGTTTTTAATCCACTCAGGAGTTATGCTCTTTAAATCAGCATCAACAACAGCCACTGCCTTTGGCTGGAGTTCCTTTACAATCTGGAACAGGTTATAGAAATTATTGCCTTTTCCCTTTACACCTGGTTCTGTGGTTACATAGACCTTGGGAATGCCTTGGGTGTCAGTATTTAAGAAAACCTGTTTTGTATTGTCAGGTGAATTATTATCAACATTAATTATTGCGTATGAGAGACTAGGAAAATATTTTTTTAAGCCATGCGCTGCCTGCCAGGTTACAAAATCAATAGTCTCTTCTTCATTATAACTTGGAATCCCTATGATAATATCTACTTTCTCAACATCTAGTGATTCTTTGAGGTTCATGCTGGTTTCACGTCACTGTTTGTATAATTGTATAATCTTCTACAATTGGTATACTGGTAGAGGAGATATATATACTTTTCTATTTTAATTACTAATTATTAGAAACTCAGTAGAACCTCTCTTTATATAGATTCCAGGTCCTTATAAACTCTGCATGAGGCCAAGCAAGAGGAATAGTTACAAAAGCCAAACCCTGCTTAAACTTAGGATGCTTTTTAACATTCTCTATCATAACAAGCCTGTCTTCTCTTAGAATACCTGCCTCTGTGAAATCCTTTACATAATCCTCAAATTCATCTTTGGTAGCTATGTGCTCTGGTATAAAGAAATCATAAGTATTGCTTAGCACCCAGTTAAGATACATATCTGACTCTTCTCTTAAGCCACGCCTGATAAAATGCCTGATAACCATTAAGGTGAAATGAGGCCAAGGACCCCAACCACCATTATTCCTGCCAAAATGTTTTGGATATCTGCAGATACCTCCGAGGTCTGGGTGCCAGAGTTCTTTCTCAAGCCTTTTAATAGTAAGAATCATCTTATCATCATTATCAGCAATAACCCTGAACTCTGACAAGCCAATAGTGCTGGCATCAGCATCAGTTACAACAGAACTACTCTCCTTAAGCCTGATAGTCTTTACAAAACTATTAACCCTGGAATTCCACATATAATTATTAATACCATTCTTTATGTTCTTAGCCAGCTCATTATAATTATCCTTTTTCTTATTAATCAGTTTACCCATTTCATATACTCTTTGAAGAGCAGCACAGCTAACAGCATTAGCCCAGATTTCCCAGCCATTCTCATAAGGAGGGAACTCATGAATAGAATTAGGAGTATACACTAATCCATGGCTCTTGGATATATCATTCTTAATATAATCAATCCCTTTCTCAATATTCTCCCAGTACTTCTTAACAAAATCCAAGTCATTGGTTGCCTTAATATATTCATCAAGAGCAGCAATCATTAATCCTATCTCTCCTACTTGCAAAGGCTTGTAACTAGAGTCTTTTCCATTAGTATCATAGCGCTGAGGAAAAGTACCATTATCAAGCTGCCTGTCCCATACAAACTCCAAAGCTTTTTTTGCATTCTCAAACAAGCCAGCAGATACAAAACCCATTGTGCAGAAAGCATGATCTCTTGTATAGATATGAGGATACCTTGTTCCCTTAGGAGAAGCCAAGCATCCACCATTCTCAAGCTGCACACTCTTAAGAACCTCTATGCTCTTATTGTATAACTTCTCCATACTCTCGTGATGCAGAATCCTAACTCACCTCTTTCAAGTTTTAGCCCGCTTCGCTCCAAAACTCATCAAAAACAAAGTTTTTGGGAGTCCAAAAATGCAAAGCATTTTTGAGACTTGACTAAATACAGGCGACATGCGCACTTACGTGCTTAGTCCCCTACAAGTTTCTGAACAACTTTATTCCAACCTACAGGCCCTATGCCTTCTGCTTTTAAATACTTTTCTGAAGCATAAGTGCCATCAGATTTTTGAACAAGATAACCTGTTTTTACTGCTTTAAGCATAAGAAAGTCATTTTCTGAGTCTCCAATACCAATTGCTTTTACTTTCTCTCTT
>DAOWFR010000087.1 GCA_030637925.1 Methanobacteriota archaeon | reverse complement strand
ATGCTGTAATTCTGCTTTGTCCATAATAATGGATTGTCATGCTCCTCATAATCCTCAACACTCAGAATACCAACATTAACCTCAGGGTAGCCATACCTGCCAACAAACACATTAGGGCTCTGGCCAAAAAAGTCTTGCTTAGCCTCTATATTGAACTTGTTCTGAGCACCAATCTTAACCATGATAGGGCAGAAAGCACGACCACAAATACTTGGGTCACGTCCTTTACACTTAATACACCTAATGTTCATATAATCTAGAACTATAGATTAAGATAAAAATGTTTTTGTTTTAAGAAAGATGATTTAAAGAGATGGTGACATGTAATCGTTGATTATTTTTTTTTCCTCTTTAACCCTTCTTAAGTATTCTTTGTTCTGTTTATCGCTATTATGTCCTCTGTTATATTTACTTGTTGCTTCTTCTATATTTCCATTTGATTTTTCCAAACAATGTTTAAAATACCATGCACTCATTCTGAATTGTAATCTGATAAAAGGAATTATGCTACCAGGTAATTTATCAGGTAAACCTTTAATCCCTTCTTTTTTCATTTTTTTGAAGACCCATCTCTGTGTGTTTATTCTCATTTGAATATATCCTTCAGAATGATCACTCTTAGAAGGATTCTCTTTATCAAGATATTTTAGATCACCCAATTTATTTGTAAACCTGCTCTCTTTTGAGATTATAGCCATGTAATCTCTTAGAGGGACATCAAATTCATTAGCAGCCTCATATACATATGTAGCTATTTCTTTTTTTCTTTTAGAATTTAATGTTTTACCATGGTTATAAATAGAATACCTTTCATCTATAAACTTAGTAATTTGGTTGACATATTTTTCTAAATCTGATTCTTGGACTAGAACGGTGTTTTCTTTTGCTTTTTTCTGACTCATATCAGGAGTTTTGTTATAAAGATATAATCCTAGTATTGAACTGGCTAGAACAGTCCAAGCTGTTGCTGTTAATATACGTCCATTCCTCTTTGCTCTCTTTTCATTTCTTATCATATAACTTCCTCCCCCTTTACTCCATTATTATTTTAATCCTTTATAAATCTTTCGTTTTTTACCACTTTTTAGTAACAAAATAACTTTTTGGGTTAAATATATATACCACCTATACACCCCTTATTTCTCTTCTCAACAGAAGACGAGGTGACAATATATGAGGTATGCGCAGTTAGCCAGATTCAAAGAAATCAAGGAAAAAGGGCAAAAAACCCTAGCAACCAAGACAGTTGCTATTATAGGTCTGGGCAGTATTGGCTCAACAGTTGCTGTAATGCTTGCTAGGTCAGGCATTAATCTAAGGCTTATAGATAAAGGCAGATGTTCTACAGAAGACCTGTCTTCACAATCACTCTACCTTGAGGAAGACAATAACAAGTTCAAGGCAAAACAAGCCAAAAAGCGCTTAGAGCACATCAATCCAAAAATAAAAGTAAGAACCTTTCATGAAGATCTAACTAAGAACAATATTTTTCTCATAGAAGCAGATGCTGTTATTGATGCAACACGCAACCTTGAAACAAACAAGTTAATATCAGACCATACAAAAAAGAAGAAGATACCTTTAATCTTTGCTGTTGATTCTGGAAGCCAAGGCTTGGTTATTACAAGTGACAAAGGCATAAACTCTGATAAACTAAAAAAGCTTGTAAGTAAGATGAAGCCAATAGATGAAGTAGGCATTATTAATCCTGTTGTTCACATGGCAGCAGCTATTATTGTTAAGAAAATATTTAAGATTCTTCTTAAAAAACCTTATCATAAGGATGTTGTGTTTTTTGACATATGGAAGGATAGTATGAGACGGCAGAAACTATAAGAAACAGCATTTAGGAGCACACAAAATGGGCTTATCAGAAAACCAGTTACAAGAACTAAAGCAAATCTTTGATTCATCTGTTAGACCGGTTATTCTTTTTGATGATGATCCTGATGGGTTAGCAAGCTTCTTATTAATTTACAAGCACATAAGAGAAGGCAAGGGCATACCTGTTAAGAATGCTCCTGAGCTAGGGCCAGAACTAGCACAAAAGGTTAATGACTATGCCCCTGATATTGTGATAATAGTTGATGTGCCAATTATTAACCAGGAGTTTATTGACAAGATAAAGACCAGGGTAGTGTGGATAGACCATCATCCTGTGGTTAAGAGGCATGGAGTAGAGTATTATAATCCAAGGATAGCAGAGCCTGAGGATAACAGGCCAACATCTTACTGGGTTTACAAGGCTTTAAAAGAGAATCTATGGATTGCAATGATTGGCATGATTGGTGACTGGTTCTTTCCAGAGCAAGAAGTAATAGATGAATTCATAGCAGAATATCCTGATTTGCTCTCTTCAGATATAAAAAGACCAGAGATTGCTCTGCATAATTCAAGGCTTGGAGAGTTGATAAAGATAATCTCTTTTAATCTTAAAGGCAAAACCTCAGAGGTTATTAAGTCAATAAAGGTTTTTACCAGGATAAAAGACCCTTATGAGATTCTTGAGCAAAAAACCAGTGGAGGCAGGTTTATTTATAAAAAATATAATAGATTAAAGGATACATATTATGAACTCATAAAACAAGTTAAGGTAAAACCCCAGGACAAACTTGTTTTGTTTGTTTATGAGAATCCTGATTATTCTTTTTCTGCTGAGATTAGTAATGAGTTAATATACAAATACCCTGATAAAATAATCCTTGTGGCCTGGGAGTATGGTGGTGAGTACAAGTGCTCTTTAAGGTCTACAAAACTCAGTTTACCCCTTATTATTGAGAAAGCTCTTGAAGGCGTTACTGGCTATGGTGGTGGCCATGACCATGCTTCTGGTGCATGTGTTAAGATTAATGATTTTAAGCAGTTTATAGAGAACATTAGGAAGTTGATTTAATTTTTTGGAATAATTAATTACTATATTGAAAATAATATCTAAAACCACAACATTTAAATATTAGTACTACCATACAATAGTAACAAGTAAGGTTTTGGGGGATAATATAAAAAATCATATTCAAACCTTCGTGTTTAACCTGTAACGCAGAGAGGAAAAACACTAGGTTCTTAAGATCACCTCACCCACCCTTAACCCTATACGTTCAAAACCTCTCTGTGTTACTAACTAATTATTAACCCCCCACCCTTCTGCAGTCTCTGCAATGCCTTTTGCATTTTCTTCTTAAAGCGAAAACTTTATATATAAAATGTGTTTTATTATTAAAACATATTGTAGGTGATAAAATGGAAGTTTCAATAACAAAAATGTCTCAGAACGGCCAGGTAGTTATTCCTTCTGAAATCAGAAGAGACGCAGGTATAGGTCCATCAACAAAATTTATTGTTTTTAATGAAGGAGGTAATATATTGTTAAAGCAAATAAAGAAAGAAAGATTAGTTGAAGATATTAAACTAATCAATAAAGTAATTAAGAGTGAAGAACAAATCAAAAAAGGAAAATATACAAAAGCAGACACAAAGATGAAAGACGAGGAAATTGATGACATATTAATGAGTTAAAAATGGAAATACTATTTTCTGAAGAATTCAAAAAAGATTTTAAGAAGATAAAGAACAAAACAACAAGATTAAAGATTATTAAACATATAAAGAAATTAGCACGCCTTCCAAAATCAGGAAAACCTTTAAGATATGATTTAAAGCATCATAGAAGTATAAGAATACCTCCTTTTCGCATAATCTACAGAATTGAAAAAGATAAAATAATCATAAATTGCTTTGACCATCGCAAAGATGTTTATAAAAAATAAATTGAAATAAGAATTAACTACATCTTAAACTTAACCTTACCACCTTTCTGCAATCTTTGCAAAGCTTTTTGCATTCCTTTCTCAGAATCAGCTCCTTTCATCATCTTGACTAATTTCTTGCTCTGGCGATACTGTTTTAACAAACCCCTGACTTCCTGAGTGCTTACACCAGTGCCTTTAGAAATCCTCTCAATCCTGCTACTAGTAACAATCTCAGGGTCTTCAAGCTCTTCCTTGGTCATACTATCCATTATATGACGCCAAATCTCAAGCTTCTTTTCCTGTACTTGTAATGCTTCTTTAGGTAATTTAACCTGGCTAAGCCCTGGTATCATCTCAATTACTTTGCTCATAGGACCCATTTTTTTCAGAGCCCTCATCTGCTCATACAAGTCAATAAGATTAAACTCTCCTTTTAAGAACTTTCTTCCAAGGTCCTGTGCTTCCTCCTCTGTAATAGCCTCTTTTGCTTTTTCAAGCAGAGCCTCTAAATCACCCATTCCAAGTAATCTACCTACAAAGCCTTCTGGCTTGAATTCCTCAATATCAGGTATTTTCTCACCAATACCAATGAACTTGACAGGAGCACCAGTAACAGCACAAGCAATTAAAGCACCGCCTCCCTTAGCAGTTCCTTCAAGCTTAGAAATAAATACCCCTGTAACCTTGCATGTCTCATGGAATTTTTTAGCTTGTTTCTCAGCAGTCTGGCCAATATCAGCACTAACCACAAGAAGATTCTCCTCAGGCTTTATAACCTTATAAATATTATTAAGCTCCTCTATTAATTCCTTGCTAAGAGCATCTCTTCCAGCAGTGTCAATAATAACCATGTCATACTTTTTGTAATCTTTTTCAAATTTCTTGTAAATCTTAACAGCATCTTTTTCCCCCTTTATACCATAGAAAGGAACCTTTACTTTTTTAGCTAATGTTTCTAACTGGTCATAAGCAGCAGGTCTCCAAGTATCTGTTTGCACAAGAGCAACCTTTAAGCCACGCTTCTTGTAAAAACCTGCTAATTTACCAGCACTAGTGGTTTTTCCACTACCAAACAAGCCCACAAGCATTAATTTGAAAGGCTTGCCCTTAACCAGTATCTTTGCACCAGGGCCTCCTAGAAAGTTAACCAGCTCGTCATAAACAATCTTGATTAAGAATTCCTTTCTAGTAACCCCTTTAGGAGGCTCTTCTTTAAGAGCTCTTTCCTTAATCTTCTTAGTAATATCAAATACCAGCTTAACATTAACATCTCCTTGCAGAAAAGCACGCTGAATATCCTTAACCAATTCATTAACCAGTTTTTCATCTACAAAAGAAGCCCTTGTAATCTTCTTTAATGTGTTCTTTAATGAATCTGATAGTTTGTCTAAAACCATGTTATAGGTGTAGAAACAGGGTATACTTAAAAATATTACTAGTTTTAGAAGCAAAAATCGTTTATTCATTAGTTGGAATTGTTCTAAGTAAATAATCCAAAACTTCTTTAAGGTGGTAACAAATAAGAATTTTTATCAAAATCAGTACTGCTACTATTTCATCTTTGTTTTCCCTTGTTTTTTTAAATAACCTAACAAGATACCTATGAACAGACCTAGGATTAGTATCATGATTATTATTATGGTTACAACAGCCCTTTTTGATAACTTCTTCTCAGGAATTACCTTAATTATAGTAAATGTCTTTTCTGCTTTTGCTGGCTCTGTCTGGCCCTCATATTTCAAATCTAATAAAAAAGTATATTCTCCATCTTTTAGGTTTGAGGTATCAAGGTTTTTAATGAATTCTTTTTGTGTTTCAACAGGGATTATTTCTGTTTCCTCATAAACAATATTGTCTGCACTATCTTTTACAACATAAGACAGGTTAACATTTATCAAGCCTGGTTTTCCAAAGTTTATAAGAATGATTTTTGCTAATAATTCATCTCCAAGCTTAATCTCTTCTATTAGTAATTCTGCATTAATATCAAATAATGCTTTTACCTCTTCTTCTTTCTTTTCATCCTCCTCTTTTTCTTCTTCCTCTTCCTTCTCCTCCTCCCTCTCCTCAGCTTCTGCTTCTTCTGTTTCATCAGCTTCTTCTTGTGGGGGGGTATAGTAGTATCCTCCACCTCCTCCTCCACCAGTAGTGGTGGTTGCTGCTGCAGAGGTTGTGAAACTGGTTGAATTTGCTGTTGACATAATATTCCCAAGGCTATCATTGCACTTAACATAATAAGTATAAGCTGTTGAAGCACTCAGACTTGTAAGGGATGTTGTATGGGTTGTTGAGTTGGTTGTGGAGAACAAGGTTCCTGAGCTAGTAAAGTTAAAGGTGCTGCTGGTCGAGTACTTACAAGAAGTATTCTCATTAGTCACAACATTCAGGGTTGCAGCACTTGAAGTTACACCACTAGAATTAATAACACTAATTACAGGAGCAGTAGCATCAATCATCACAGTAATCTCACTACTCTTACCAATATTACTAGCATTATCACTACAATTCACATAAACAGTGTAAACACCATCACTCTGTTCACTACTTGTTAGCACAGTGCTAGTTTTGTTCTGCACACTAGCATTATTAGCAACACTTGTACCATTAAAGTATAAGCTACAATTCGCAGTTGAGCTAAGATTATCAGTATAATTAAAAGTGATTGATGTAGTATTATCAGTTGTATTAATGTCACTGCTGAGCATGTTAATACTTGGGTTGGTTGCATCTATATGAATACTCTTTGAGTCAGTGTTCTCATTACCAGTACCATCAGTACAATTAATTCTAATCTCATAATTCATATCATCAGGTGTTATGCTATGGTTAGCTGTTATGTTTGTGCTTGTACCATTCAAGACACTGCTATTAGTACCATACATACTACCATTAACCCGCAGGGTGCAATTACAAGTACTGCTGACTGTATCAGTACAAGTAAAATTAACACTTGGGGTGTTATCATTTATCCAATCATTATCTGATGGATTATTAATAGTAACTGTTGGAGAAGTATCTTCTTCTATTGCATTAAGAGTACCAAAACCAACAGTGCCAATAGCATTATTCCAAACTTCAGCAATATAAGTAGAGCTTCTAACACTATTACTTATTCTTACTTCATCAAGAGTACCATTATAATATTGGTTATTGACGGGATTCCAACCAATTCTAGTAATACCTGACCAATAAGCAGTCACAGGTCCTCCTGTACCTGAGCTTAACCTTGGAGTGCCAAGAGGAGCAGTGCCATTTAAATACAATAGTGTGTTTGTGGCATTAGCATAGTCTGTGTGGGTTCCAGCATAATAATACCATTTTTGTGTGGTTATGCCAGATTCAACCATCACCTGCCACTGTCCTGGTTTATGTATTTTTAGATTTTCCTCAGCCGTATCATTCATTACTCCTAATTGTAATCCAGTAGCACCAAGATGAATAACTCCAACATAAGTTCCAGCAGTAGCATTAATTTTAACCCAAGACTCAAAGGTGGCATCTCCAGAAAAACTCATATCAGTACAATTCAGCCAATCATCAGTTCCATCAAGAGCATCAGCACCACCGAATTTACCAGCAATAGCTTCATCATTATCATAACCATCAGTAGTACAATTAAAATTACCAGCACTATCTACTCTTGTACCTGTTCCATCTTCATTAAGATGCCATACACCAGCATAACTTGACCAAACACTTGTCGAATTAAAGCTTGTTCCATTACCCTGCTCGACTTCGTGAGGGAGAGTGTCATTAGTGCTATTGACTATGACTACACTTACTGTGCTATCATTAGCATCATAATAAACAAATGTTTCTCCCATACAATAAGTCCAAATAATCTGAGTATCACCAGCTATATTAAAACCATTACTACCATTAATAACTAATGGAGTACCATCTGTCATGTTTGTACAATTAATTGTTCTCCTATAAGAGTAATTTGATGAGTACCATGGTGTGCTATTAGAAAGAGAACTACATAGAAGGATTAATATTGTTAAGAAAAATATAGATCCTACCTTCTTGCTCAAATTTCTACCCCCATTACTTCTTTGTTGTGTTTCCAACTATTATTCCTCTATAATCACGTCTCTTTCTTCCAATAAAAGAAATATTAGAAGTGATTTTAAGTCTCACCAACAATTTGTTATACTCAATATTCGTCCTTTGTATAAAATCGTTCAACTCTCCTTTTTTATATGACCCAAGATTTTCTCTCAAACAAAATTTAGGTAATGAAAGCCCTAATAAACAATTCTTTTGAGGAGCATCAACACTAATCCAATGCATATGATTTAGTACATTATAATCTTGAATAAAATCAATCTGACCATTAAAACCTGCTTTACTCATTAAAATATTAATACTTTTCTCATTAAAATACCATAAATGCGCTATATGAAAATAGAACTCTTTATGATTAGGCAAATCATAAGCATAAATGAGAGCATCATGGAGATTAGGAACTTCAATATATATCACCCCATTTGGTTTAAGATATTTTTTAAGATTAACAAGAAATTTGATTGGGTTCTTAATATGCTCCAATACTTGAAACATACAAATTACATCAAACATTTTATCTTCTAAATTAGTTTCCTCAATATTAGCATCAAAAACCTTACAAGAACATTTTTTAGAAGCAAAAAGCGCTGACTTCGAATCATAATCAATACCAACAACTTCTTTAACATATCCTTTAATATGGAACAAAAACATCCCTGCTGAACAACCAATTTCTAATAACCTCATTTTCTTTGTAAGATACTTTTTCATAATTCTAACTCTATCACCTTGAAAAGCCGAATATATATCAAAAAGCTCTTTAGGAGTTGAAACCTCATTAAGTT
>DAOWFR010000075.1 GCA_030637925.1 Methanobacteriota archaeon | reverse complement strand
GTATGCAGAAGATTACTCTTGAGCATGCAAAGCAGGTGAACGCAAGGGAAAGGGTGGTTATTAAGACGTGTGAGACTAACCTTGCAAAGATTGATGAGTGGGAAAACAAGCTTAGTGATAAGAAGAAAGCCATTGAAGAAGAGATTGATAATTATATTAAAGGAGAGAAAGAGATAGAGGCCAAGAAGGTTAAACTTGAGGCTCTTGATGAGAAAAAAGAGCGTAAGAAAAATCTTGAAGAGGAGATTCGGGATTTAAAAGACAAGGTAAGCAAGAACAGGATAATAATAGAGGAGTTAGAAACAAGGCTTGAGAAGCAGAAAGACAAAAAACAAGAGTTTGAAAAAGCAAAAAAAGAGCTTGAGGAGAAAAGAGAGGAAAAAGATAAGCTTGAGAAGATGGTTGTTGAGAAAAAGACAAAGCTAGAAACAATTACTCAGATGATAGAGAGATTAAAACAAGAGATAGAAAGAATGAAGCAGGATGAGAAAAAACTCTCACAACTTCAAGAAACAAAGAACTGGATGCAAGGCATCTTTATCAACTTAGTAGATGTTATTGAGAAGAACATCCTTGCAAGGATTTACAATGAATTTAATGCCTTTTTCCAAGAATGGTTCACTACTCTCTTAGAGGATGAGACCCTTAGTGTACGCCTTGATGAATACTTCTCTCCTGTGATTGAGCAGAATGGTTATGAGACCTGGCTTGAAAACCTTTCTGGAGGAGAAAAGACCAGTGTTGCCCTTGCTTATAGATTAGCCTTGAACAAGGTTATCAATGACTTCCTAAGCAGTATTAGGACAAGAGACTTAATTATTCTTGACGAGCCAACTGATGGATTTTCATCAGAGCAGTTGGACAGGGTGAGAGAGGTTATTAATCAGATAAACGTAGAGCAGGCAATCATTGTGAGCCATGAGGCAAAGATGGAGAGCTTTGTAGACAGCATAATAAGGGTTAGAAAATATGGGCATGAGAGTAGGATTGGTTGAAAATGAAAGAGGAAATGAATATTGAAGTAGATGAGAATGACAAGGTTATTGGTCTAAGGCCAAGAAAAGATTTTTATTCTGACAAGCATATTCATCGCTCATCGTATCTAATCCTTTTTAACAGCAAAAAAGAGATGTTAATCCAAAAGAGAGCGCCTACAAAAAAATGGCATCCTAATCTATATACATGTGCTGTATGTGGAACTGTTGCAAACGAAACTTATGAGGAGACTATGCGTAGGGAGGTAATGGAAGAACTTGGAATAAGTATCCCTTTTAAGAAACTCTTCAAGTATAAGCATTTTGGTGATAAGGATAAGGCATTCAAGATGGTTTTCATTGGGAAGAGTGACAAAACTATTAACCCGCTTAAAAGAGAGATTACATCAATTAAGTGGATTAGTCTTAAGGATTTAAAAAAGGATTTGGAAGAGCACCCTAATAAGTATGCTCCTCCTTTTGTAAAAGGTATGGAGATTTTCTTTGAAAAATACGCTGATAAAGTTTTCTAGCAAAACATTTATATATCCTTGTTCCAAATAATAGTATTAACTTAATATTATTAAGAGTGGGTATGAATGAGAAAGCAAGTATATATATTAACATTAATTCTATTATTACTTATAACAACAGTCAATGCAGAGCAAATCAATATTATCCTTAAATCACCAGGTGATGGGTCTGTAACAACAGCTTTTACCCAAGACTTTATCTTTAGCTTTGACCAGGACCCTGACATGATTAACTGCTCATTAATAGTTGATGATGAAGAGAAAGAGGTCAGAAACACTCTTATCCAGAGGAATAGTAACAAGATGAACATAGAGCTTGAAAGCGGTACACATGCCTGGTTTATCAAATGCTATGATACAGAATTTAACAAAATACTCTCTGAGACAAGGAGCCTGACTGTTAATGTTGGCGGAGGAATAAAGCAAGATTATGAAATTATTTACAATGCCAATGGCTTAAGAAGTTATATTATCACAATAGCACCTGGTCAAGATGCAGTAGAGCTGCCTGCAATGAAAGCAGGAGAGGATATCCAGATTAAGATTAATGCAAAAACCCATTACCTTGATATTATAAAGATGGGCTCTGATGTTAGCACAAGCTTTGTAGAGATAAGAGACAGGACTTCTAACACTATTCATAGAATGCTTGCACCAAGTACGCTTAGTTTTGATTTTTACGAGGATGATACAGCTGATATTGAGCTCTTTCTAAGAAATGTTGAGAGGAATATTAATGCTTACTTTATTGTAACTCCTTACCCAGGTGCAGTTGTTGAAGAGCCTGAAGAAGTTGAAGAAGAACCAGAGGTTATTGAGGAAGAACCTGTTGAAGAGGAAGAGCCAGTTGGGGAAGTAGAAGAGCCAGAAGAAGTTATAAGTGAAGAAGAGATGAAGGAAGAAGAGCCTACAGAGGAAGAGTAAGAAGAAGCAGAGCCAATGCCAGAAAAGAAGAGCAAGACATGGCTTACATTACTCATAATTGTTATTATCTTAATAATAGTCCTTGTGATTATCCTAACTTCTAAAAGCAGAAAAAAGGTTAAAAAGGTTAAAGTGAAAAAAAAGAAAAAACAAGAAAAAAAGAAACAAGTAAAAGGAGTTAAGGAAAAGAAAGAAAAAATAAGTAAAAAAGAACCTGAAGAGGCTGTAGGTGTTGAGAAAAAAAAAAAACAAGAATCTAAGAGTTTAGAGCCTGAAGAAGACTGGCCTATTCTCACTGATAAGTTTGATATTATAAAAAGCACTGGGAAGAAGATGAAAAAATGAAAAGAGTAATAAAACTGGAAATAATTTTTGGCTTATTTGCTCTTGTGCTAATATATTTTGTGATTGTGAATAATGCTTCAATAACAGGGTTTGTTATAAGCTCTGCTACTGGCATTACTCTTGTTTCTCCTTCAGATAACACCCAGACAAAAGAGACAAGCATATACTTCATGTTCAAGTACCCTGTTGAGATTGAAATGCAAGAGTGCTCATTAATACTTAATGGCTATGTTGCAAGAACAACAAAAGCAATGCTATCACCTTATGATACCAGGATAAGAACAGACTTGGTGCCTGGCACTTATCTTTGGAGTATAGAATGCATAGATGTAAGTAATCTAAAACTGGTTTCTGAGACCAAGTACTTGGTAATAGGTGAAGAAGAGGAGTCAGAGCTAAGAATAACAAGTTTCCTTAACAGAGCAGGTTTTATCTATGAATTTGAGCTTAAACAAGACCTTGAACTAAACATAAGCAATGTGGTACCAAATGATGTTATCAGAGTAAGGAGAGAAGATAATACTTATGATATGAGCATCTTAAGACTTATCCAAGATTATAGCACAGGAACAGAACTTGTAGATTTACTAATCAGTCCTGGGAACAAGAGAGTAAGATTAAACCAAGGAGATTCAACTAGTATTGACTTTAATAATGATGGCCAGAACGACTTGAATATAGTGCTTAATGATATCTCTTATAGAAAAGCTTTGTTCACAGTCAGCACCAAGCAAGAAGCAGAGCCAAAACCACCAGCAATAGAGGAGCCGGGCATTGTTGTCAGCCCTGTAAAAGAGAGGAAAGAAGTTAAGGTTAAGGAACAAGAACCTGCTCAAATACCTGAACAAGCCCAGGCAGGGGGTCTTGTAGAATTATTTTTTGTGGGGTTAATAGTTGTTCTGATAATTGCTATAATCTCAACAGCTAGAAGCAGAAAAAAAGAAGAGAAAAAATACATTACTAAGCTTAGGAAGAGGACTGCTTTGAAGAAGCCAAAGAAGAAAGCTAAGAAAAAGAAAGTTGTAAAGAAAAAAGCTAAAAAATCCAAGAAAAAAATAAAGATAACAAGGAAGAAACCAGCAAAGAAAAAAACACGTAGAAAAAAGAAAAAATAAAATAAACACTTGTTTTTTTTACAAATTCGCCCTTTATTGATTGTTACATTTCTTGACTTATTTTTCAAAAGATATTTATAGTTTAACATAATTCTGGGGTTATAGTTTGGGTGATATATATGGTAAATGGATTTGGAAAGAAAGTTGCAACTTATTTTACTCTACTTACATTTGCTGCTGTTGGTACTGCTGGTGCAGCAGAGTATGCTAAATCCAAGGCAGAAGAGGAGCTTAAAGATCAAAAAAAAATAATAGATACACGTCCTGTAAATATTCAATATCCTATAGTAGGGGATCCTGATCAAGAAAGTATTGACAGTACACTAGTAAATTTCTCTCTTGATAAAAAAACTAGGGCGCTTTATGAAAATATGAAGCAAAACTGGGGAGATATATTCAATCTTTCAGAACGAAGTAACAGAGGGGTGGGAGAAAATTATGAATCATCAGGAAAGAAAATTAAGACTAGTTTTAAACTTTCCCTAGGTTCAGGTAATTTGCTAGATGGGGCTGGGGATCTAAGTAGAGTAAATAAATCCAGCGAAGAACGAGGAGCTGTCATATCAGATTTGGGAGCAGACTTTATCATAAACATCACACCAACAATTGGCATTGGTCTTGGTTCAGGATTTATTATTATGTCAAGTAAAAAAAAAATTTCCACTACCATTAAATACCCTGAGAGTTGGGTGACTACAGAGGAAAAATCGAGTGTTGCAGAGAAATACAAAATCACAGCAATTCCACTTAATTTTAATCTCTACATTTTCAGGCCGGTGGGTAAATCAAATAAGTATACTTTTTTTGGCTATGCAGGGGTTGGATATTATTTAGGGAAACTAACCCATGTTAAGGAAGAGAACAGCTTCAGTAATTATGAGTCAAGTGACTCGAGTTCCAAAGGCGAATATAATGATAATGAAACACTAAATGAAAAAGCGAAATGCAATTCTATGGGATTTCATGGTGGATTGGGTTTGGAAATGAAACTGTCTTCTGCTGTTTCTCTTGGAGCTGAAGTTTTTGGAAGATATGTTAATTTTAAAAACTGGGAGGGCGAAGCTTCAACCTCTTGGAAGTCCAAACACAGATATTGGGATTCTCAATCTGGATGGAACGAAGAAACCAGTAGCGGAGGGGAGGGTAGACATGGATTCCTGTGGACTATTTATATGGACCGTGGGAGTTTCAATAAAGAAGTCTATATGCTGTTTTGGAAGGAGAAGCCAAGTTCAACACTTATCAAGAAAGTTAGAAAATCTTCCATTAATCTCAATACAGTTGGATTCCGTCTTTCCGTTAAAGTTCGTTTTTGATTTTTTTTGATTTATTAAATTAGTGGGAAGTAGGAGCTTTGAAAAAAGGAAAAATAACTCATAATAACTTATATAAACTCAAACAATTTCTTTTTCTTATAATGGGGCTGTAGTGTAGTTTGGTAATCATCCCAGCTCGGGGTTCGTGAGAATGGCATGCCAGATATGCCAATCAATGAAGCGGACAGCTGGTGACCCGTGTTCAAATCACGGCAGCCCCATTCAATCCATCTAACCATTAACTTTAAATACTTAGAAAGTATTAAAAATAGAAAGGTATATAAAGGAATAATCTGATAAGAATAAAGTTAGGGGAAGTATTAGGAGGAGAGGTTATTATGATAAACAAAAAAGCCGGATCTAGGTTTATATCACTATTAACCATAGCAGTATTATTGGTCCTTCTAACAGCTATTCAGGCATCAGCATTCAGTTATTCTGTAGAACCTATTACCTATGTGATTATTAAGGGAGAATCAGCAAAATATAATCTGACTGTAATAAATACAGCAGATTATGATGATTACTTTACCATAAGTACAAGAGATGTTAACTGGATTATTAGTGCTGATCCGCCATCAAGACTCATACTTACTGGTGAGAAGGCAAGCTTTGTTGTTGAATTAAAACCTAAACCTCTTGTGCCCGCAGGAGTGACTTACTTTATACCAATCAAAATAAAATCAGAGACTACAGGATTCTACTTTGAGGAGAAACAACAATTTGCTGTTTATCTGGCTTTCCCACATCTTGTAAACAAAACTTATGAAGTTACTGTAACCCCTACTATTTACATAGACAAGACAATTGACCCAAGGGAAAAAGTCTCTGTTAGGCTTAATCTTAAGAATAGAAATGCCAGAGACCTTGATGGCTTAAGAGTTGTTATTAATGGAGAAGTTTTTTACAAGGAGTACACAACCCATCTGTTGCCTCTAGAAGAGAAATTAAACGAGATTCTCTTTGAAGTGAGTCCTCTTGTAGAATCAGGCACAAAAACCCTCATAGTCACCCTCTTCTTTGAAGATAAGAAGATAGCAGAGTCCTCAACCCAGTACGATATCCTAGGCTATCTTGATATGCAAGAAACATTTACTAAGAAGAGCTTTTTATTCAGAACAGAGAACAGGTTCAGTATCTATAATAATGGAAATAAAAAAGGACTGGCTGAGAAGAAGTTCAGAATCAACTCTTTTGAAAGATTATTCACCAAGTTCTCCCCAAGCCCTGTGAAGGAGGAAGGAGTTGATGGCAGGACTTATTATGTTATCAGGCAAGAGCTTAGTTCAGAGGAGCGCCTGGACATTATTATTGTGACCAACTACAGGCTTCTTGTGCTCATTATTTTATTGATAATAATAGGAATGGTGCTTTACTATGCTCTTAGAAGCCCTATTATACTTATTAAGAATGCAGAGCCTCTTGGGAAAACAAAGGAGGGAGTGAGTGAGATAAAAGTAAGCCTTTACTTGAAGAACAGGTCAAGAAAGCCCTTAACCAATCTAAGAGTAGTAGATACTGTGCCAAGCATAGCAGAGATTGAGAAAAAGGCACGCCTAGGCTCAATGGAACCTGTTAATATTAGCAAGAGCAGGAGAGGCACAATAGCAAGATGGGAGTTTGACGTGCTAGAGCCTTATGAAGAGAGAATAATAACCTATAGGCTTAAGTCAAAGCTCAAACTAATAGGAGGCATAAGGCTGTCAAGTGCAAAAGCCAGGTATGACACTAAAAAAGGAAAAGAAAGAATAACCTTTTCCAACACTGTTAACCTTGTGCAAAGGGAATAAATTTTTTCTTTTAAACGCCAAAACTTTTATACAACAAAAACAACGTTTTTGAGCACAACAGAAGCAAACTTCTGAGTATAAATACAACAATATTTATAAAGTAATTATCCCTTCATAGACTTAGCCCCGCGTAGCTCAATGGCAGAGCGTTCGGCTGTAGATGTTGCCTGACAATGACTCACAAGAGTCTGGATGATGCGCAACCAGCTGATCCCGAAAGGTTCCTGGTTCAAATCCGGGCGCGGGGACTCTTTTTTCCTTTATTCTTGATTTTCACACCAAAAATAGTAACCTTTATAAAAGGTAAATTACTCTTTAAATTATTATTAGTATTAACTAATTATTGGTAGTTATAATTATATAATCACCATAGAGGAGCATGGGCTGGCATAAAATGTTTTTAAAGACAGGAGGCTTCTAAAAAGGTAATACCAAATGTGCTTTATGAGGTAATGCTCTTTTAGTCACAAAAACCATTCAAAAATTTGCTTCATGACTAAACACCTTGCCCTGGTGGTGTAGCCTGGCCTATCATGAAGCCCTGTCGAGAACTAATAATCATTAATCATTAATGATTTGAGTCGTGGTAAGGCTTCGACCCGGGTTCGAATCCCGGCCAGGGCGTTTTTCGCAAAATTTGGGCCGGTAGCTCAGCCTGGTAAGCCTTTGCAGTTTTGCATTGCTTGGGAGTTAGAGCACACGACTTTTAATATCATTAAGAAGTCATCGTGTGGTCGCGAGTTCAAATCTCGTCCGGCCCATC
>DAOWFR010000091.1 GCA_030637925.1 Methanobacteriota archaeon | reverse complement strand
TTCATTTTTATTTCTCCCCGTGTCTATAAAAGAATCTTTTTTAGAAAGATTTAGTAGTATTTAAATATTTTGGATTTGTATGATGAAGTATGATATATCACAACAATATTTAAATATGAGTAACACTCCCTACAGATTATATTAGGATATAATAGGGTTTGACCGAAAGATTTCCCAATCGGTTCAGAGGGGTGGTATTTAATGGAAGAATACTACGAAGAACCCCTTGAGATCGACCTTGACGACATAGAAGGAAAAGACCCTGCACGGGCAAGATTCATAAGGGGGTATCTTAAAGCCACTGTTTAAGAAAAGAATAAGAAAGGCGATTTAAAGGGGATTACTCGCTAGTAGAGTCACACCAACACTGCTTCTAGGTAATTTTGCATAACTCGGATAACCCTTGCCTTCACAACATCACCAATTCTTAATTTAGCATTCTTAACAACAACAGGCTTGTAATAATCATTCCGCCCGACTAATGAGTTATTCTTGCCAACTTTGTCAATTATGACCTTCCCTTGCCAGCCAAGCCACTCCTTGTTATTAATAATTCTGGCCTGAAGCTCACCAAGCATTTTAGACCTCTGCTTAATAATCCTAGTATCAAGCTGCTTCATTTTCTTAGCAGGAGTACCAGGTCTTGCACAGAACTTGGTAAGATTAACAACAGGAATCCTTAATTTTTCAAGCAAGTTATAAGTCTTTTCAAAATCCTCGTCGGTTTCCCCTGGAAAGCCGCAAATAATGTCCGTTGCAATGGTAATTTTTGGAATAGCCTTTTTAAATTTATTAACAATTCTAACAAAGTCTTTAACACTATACTTTCTATTCATTAGTTTCAAAATTTTATCAGAGCTGCTCTGAACAGGAAGATGAACAAACTTAAATACATTCGGATGCTTAAAAATCTCTATTAGCTTGTCAATGAACTCAAGAGCATGGTTAGGGTTAAGCATGCCCAATCTTATCCTATAATCTCCTTTAACCCTTAAAAGTTCATTTAAAAGTTCAGGAAGGCTAGAATTAATATCCTTGCCATAAGCACCAATATCTTGGCTAGTAAGCCAAACCTCTTTAACACCATCCTTTAATGAGTCTTCAAATTGTTTTTTAATAGCACGAATATCATAACTCATCAATTCTCCACGAGCAAAGCGAGTCTTGCAATAAGCACACTCACCAAGGCAGCCAATACACAAAGGAATGATTTCAACCACAGGATTCTTTCTAACCTTAGGAAGGTTTAAACGCGGATTATCATTAAATCCTAGGAGTCTAACAACATTGCCTTTCTTAGTTTCTTCAATAACATCTACAATATGATTAATGTTCCTAATCCCAACCAAAGAGATATCTTTTAATAACTCACTGTAGCGGTCTGCCTGAGGGATACAGCCAGCAACCACAACCCTCTTGTTCATTAACATAACCTTTTTCAGCTCAGAAAAAAACCTTTTCTCAGGATTATCTTTAACAGTGCAGGTATTAAACAACACAAGCTCTGCATCATTTAGATTATCAACTAGTTTATGACCTGCTTTTATAAGTAAACCAGCCATTACTTCGCTATCAGACTGGTTCAGGGTGCAGCCAAAAGTTCTGATAAATATTTTCATGATAAAACAAAAAGAACAAACAAGTAGTTAATAAAAGTTTTTGCTTATTTAAAGTCATCCAATACCAAATCAACAATATCTTCTCTCCACCCAACCCTAAGCAGAGTGTTCTTAACATCTTCCAGGGTTAAGCCCCTGTCAATGCTTGCCTTGACAAAGCGGTAAAGCTTGTCAAGATTATTATCAACAATATGTACATCATACATGATGACATTAATAGCACGTTCATCCCAGCCAGCACCCACTAATTCCTGTTTGATCTCAGCATCACTCTTGCCTCCTCTCATCTGGATTTCAATAAAACTCTCAATACCCTTAACCTTATCATAAGGAATAATCAGGTCAGGCTTTATAACCAAGTCCTTTGGCCCTGGTTTTGCCTTTAACAAGAAATCCTTCTTTGGCTTAGTTCTCAACTTTACCCACCTAAACTTTTTTTATATTCAGTAAACTTATTTAAAGGTTTCTAAACTCAACAGGATTATCATAAATTATTTAAAATACAGAAGAATAACTATTCTATAAAAAAGAGAGGGAGGAAGTATTCTTATGCCTAAGGAAAATTTTAGTCTGCCTGAGGATTATCATAAGTTTGACCCTGAGAATATGAGGCGCACTATTCTTGAGATTCCTTTGCAAGCAGAGCAAGGCTACAAGCTTGTAGAAGCATTTGATCTTAGCAAAGTAAAGGGTAAGTATGCCTCTGTTGTTATCACAGGCATGGGAGGTTCTAGTATTGCTGGCTTATTGCTTCAGAGCTTTCTTGCTGATGGTAAGCTTTACATACATGTTATCCAGGATTATAGTCTTCCCAACTGGGTTGACAAGCACACTCTAGTGATGGCTTGTTCTTATTCTGGGAATACAGAGGAGACCCTGAGCACTTTCAAAGAAGCAAGAAGAAGAGGGTGTAAAGTAATTGCTATTACTACTGGCGGCAAGCTCGAGGAATATGCAAAGGTTTCCAGGACTCCTATTATCACTCTTCCCAAGTTTCCAACAGGCTTTCAACCAAGAGCAGCCATGGCAATAGAGTTCTTTGCAATGCTCAGAATTCTAGAAAGGCTAAGGCTTGTTGAGAGCAGAGCAAGAGATGTTTTTAGATTAAAACAAGATCTTAAAGCCCAGTTACAGAGCTTAGAAAAGAATGCTATTCTGTTATCAGAGAAACTGGTTCATAAGACTCCCTTAATATATACCAGTAGAAGGTTTAGACCTATTGGTTATAGGTGGAAGTGCCAGTTCAATGAGAATACCAAGGTAATGGCTTTTAACAATGTGTTTCCTGAGATGAATCATAATGAGATTGAAGGCTATGAGGATGTAAGAGGAAACTATCATGCAATCCTTTTAAAGTTTGACAAAGATCACAGAAGAATTCAGAAAAGAATGAGTCTTATGAAAGAGATTATGCTAAGAAAAGGCATTAGTGCCACAGAGATTGGTATACGTGGGCTATCCTTGCTTAGCAAAATGTTCTCAGCCATTATTCTTGGCGATTTAACCAGTTATTACCTTGCTCTAAGGCTTAGAACCAATCCTAGTGATGTAAAGTTAATAGAGGATTTTAAAAAGAAGTTAGGGCCTTATGTTGCCTGATATTTAGTTAATCAAAAAATTTGATAAAACAGAAAGCTTTATATAGTAAAAGAACAAAATAGAATAGTAATTAAGAGAGTATAATCAATAAAAATCCTTGTGCTAAGGCGAGGGATAAGGAGGGAAGGCTTATGAAGTTTTTTTCACTCAAAAGGACAAAAAAGAAGACTTATGACGAAGATGATAATCTCCAAGCAGAAGATGAGTATGTTGAGTTAAACACAGAAGCAGAGCCTGGTAAGACTTCAAAGATCATTGTAAGGCCATTTGTGATGAATGACTTCTCAGATATCAAGCCTATACTTGATTCATTAAGAGAGGGCTACACTATTGCATTGGTTAATATCAAGCCCTTAAAGGACAAGGACCTTGTTGAACTGAAAAGAGCTGTTAACAAGCTAAAGAAAACCACTGATGCTATTGAAGGAGACATTGCAGGCTTTGGAGATGACTATGTTGTTATTACTCCAAGCTTTGCCCAGATATACAGGACCAAGGGCGAGACTAATCCATTAAAGGAAGAAATGGAAGAATAAAATATCCTTTTTCTTTTAAACCTTTTTTTGTAACCCAAAAACTTTTTAAAGCCAGAAGTCATGTTTTAAAAATATTTCTGTAAAGCAAAACAAGGTTTGTGAACTAATATTCTGAATTACCACAAACTATAAAAAGCAATTTTTCAATAAAAGAGCTGGGATGGTTAAGAAAAAAAAAGAGGGTGCTCCTTTAACAGTCAAGGGACAGGCCTGTCCTATCTGTCATCAAAAGACATTAACCCTTTCAGAATCAGAAACAGATGTTCCTTTTTTTGGCAAGACATATTTATTTTCAATGGACTGCTCTAAGTGTGGTTATCACAAAGCTGATGTTGAGGCTGCTGAGAAAAAAGAGCCATGCAAATATACATTTGAGATTAGTTCTGAGAAGGACATGCACATAAGAGTTGTGAAGTCATCAAACGCTACAGTGAAGATTCCTCACATAGGCAGTATTGAGCCAGGGCAAGCAGCTAATGGTTATATAACCAATATTGAGGGTATTCTGCAGAGGATGAAAAAGCAGATAGAAGTGCTAAGGGATGAAGTAGAGGATAAAGCAGACCAAAAAAAAGCCAAGAACATGGTTAAGAAACTAACAAGGGTTATATGGGGCCAGGAAAAGCTTAAAATGAGTATAGAAGATCCTTCTGGTAATAGTGCAATTATTTCTGATAAAGCTGTTAAGGGGAAGATTTAGGATTTCTTTATTTAATGTTTGATATACATTAAATTAATAAATGATTACTATTTCCAAATAGTGTCATGGCAGAATCCAAATATAAAAAGTATGATGGACGTTTTTGGAATAAACAACTTAGACAGATTAGGTATGATGAAAAAGAAGATAGTAAAACAGTTATGAAATTTCTGAATCCTATTTTGAATATAATCACTTTTGGGAATTTAGGTAATATACGTAGAAGAAGAAAAATAAAAATCAAGATTAAAAAAGACGATTTAGCTAAACCACAAGAAATTTTTCTTGATGACGAACTCCCTCCAATTCTGTATAAACAAGAAAAAGATGGTGATTTTATAATTAATGGCGTTAATGATAGAAACACAATAGAGTCATTGACTTCTTTAACTGGGCTATCTACCTCAGAATTAGAAAAAAGAATGTGGCCTGATGACAGAGAATTTAGTGAGTTAAAACGAGGTGAATATCATGGCTCAAATTCTGGTTTTGGAGGGTTTATTAAACCAGGAGAAAGCTTGCTTGAAATAATGGCAAGAGATAACGACTTGGTCTTAGATATGGGTTACACACATCAGCAAGTAGCAAAACCCATGTTTCAAATACTGAATGCATATATCCTAGCTGATTATCACAGATTAAGTAATATTTATTTTACTTTAAATGGAAAAAAGTATCAATTTGTACTATGGGGGTTTCCAATGTTTCAAGATAGTCCATTTAATGATGGAATAAACGTTCCAGGACAAGACTTTCGTCTCCGGAAACTTGATGATAATGTGAAACCTACTAATTTTACTCATGATACTAAGAGAGACTTTCCTGATGATGGAAAAAGTTTCTTTTTTACACCGTTACATCCTTATCTTATATCTAGATATGGTTTTTATGAAGGAAATGTGGATTATAGGATGGATCCTGAAAAAACTATAAAATTCTTTTATGAATGAATTTCTTAATAAATAATCATTTTCCGCAACATTTAAAAAGGATAAAATCAAGTATAAGAATCTAAGCTTGAACGGTGATACAAAATGTGTGAGTATTGTCTTAATGGTGTCTGTTTTGACCCAGAGAAGAGAAAAAAGGGCTTTGTAGCACAGGAATGCGACCATTGCCCTAAGCAGAACTTTACAGAGACACCAGACCCTGAGGTAGAGTATATACATCCAGTGTTTAGGTGATTATTTCAAACCCCAGCCTCCTTCTTCAACTCCTCTATCTTGTCAGTTCTCTCCCAGGTAAAGTCAGGGTCATTCCTTCCAAAATGCCCATAACAAGCAGTTTTCTCATATATAGGTCTTTTTAAGTTTAAGTACTTTATC
>DAOWFR010000084.1 GCA_030637925.1 Methanobacteriota archaeon | reverse complement strand
TGATGATACTTGTATTATCCTTCCTGCTTGCAAAACAAGAAAAATGCACACTTCAAGAAGAGATGCTTTTAGACCAATAAATGCTTTGCCTTTTGCAAGGGTTAATGTAAAAAATAAAAAGATAGAATTCATATCAGAGTATGAGAAGAAGGACAAGAAAAAGAAGATAAGCCTTAAATTGTTCAATGAAAAAATAAAGATTGGGCTTCTAAAACCTCATATCCAAATGTTTGCATCAGAAATACTGGCTTACAAAAACTTTGATGGATTAGTAATAGAGTTACTAGGCATAGGGCATGTTCCAAGCATGAAGGTTGATGAATTTACAAAGGAGAATGAGAAGATTATAAAAGCCATAAAAGACCTTGCTCACAAGATGCCTGTAGTAGTTGCTCCTCAGACGATTTACGGTAGAATCAACATGAATGTTTATACTCCTGGAAGACAATTAATAGAAGCAGGAGTTATAGGAAACTACACTGACATGACATCAGAAACAGCATTTATTAAACTTGCATGGCTACTCAGCAATTACAAGAAACAAGAAGTAAAAGAGTTGTTTGGCAAGAACCTTAGAGGAGAGATTTCTGACAGGAGTGAGAAAGAGCATTTCTTGATATGATATTAACATGATTACAATTAAGGATTTGCTTAACAAAATCAAGTGGGATAAGAATCTTAATCCAAAGGATTACACTCTTTATTATCTTGATAGGATTAGCAAAACATTAAAAAAGATAAGGTATTCTGATATTAAGAGAATAGAAGGAAACTTTATAATAATAGAGAAACAAGGAGAACAAGCAAGTATTCCCTTGCACAGGATTAAGAGAGTGAAGAAAAAAGGTGTTATTGTATGGCAGCGCTGAACTATGATGAACTTGGCTTAAAGTGTGGTATTGAGATTCACCAGCAGTTAGAAGGCAAAAAACTATTTTGTGACTGCCTAACTGAGATAAGAAAAGATAATCCTGACTTTAAGATTGTTAGAAGGCTAAGAGCTAGTGCTGGGGAAATAGGAAGGGTTGACCAAGCAGCTCTTTATGAGCAAAAGAAACAGAAATACTTTATCTATCAAGGTTATAATGATATTACCTGTGATGTAGAGCTTGATGAAGAACCACCTCATCCTATTAATCAAGAAGCCTTAAAAACAACTCTGCAAGTTGCTAAGATGCTTAACTGCATGATAGTTGATGAAATCCAGGTTATGAGAAAGACTGTTATTGACGGCTCTAATACTTCTGGTTTTCAAAGAACCATGCTTATAGGAATGAATGGATTTGTTAAAGTAGGTAACAGGAAGATAAGAATTGAATCTGTTTGCCTTGAAGAAGAGGCTTGCCAGATTATTAAGAGAACAAAAGAGTATGATATCTACAACCTTTCAAGACTAGGCATTCCATTGATTGAGATAGCAACAAGTGCTGATATAAAAACTCCAGAAGAAGCAAGAGAAGTAGCATCAAAGATTGGCATGATTCTCAGAAGCACAGGTGCGTGCAAAAGAGGTATTGGAAGTATTAGACAGGATGTTAATCTAAGCATAAAAGGTGGTGCAAGGGTTGAGATTAAGGGTTTTCAGGATTATAGGAGTATTCCAAAAATCATGAATTATGAGATTGAGCGACAACTAAAACTAATAAAGCAAGGTAAAAAACCAGAGGAACAAGTAAGAAAGGCAGAGCCTGACTTTACAACTAGTTATCTAAGACCAATGCCTGGCATGGACAGGATGTATCCTGAGACAGATATTCCTTCTATAAAACCAGATGTAAGAGAGGTTAGAACTGTGAAAACAATAGAGCAGAGAACCAAAGAACTGGTTAAGAAACATAACATAAGCAATGACTTAGCCTCTCAGCTAGTAAAGCAAGAAATTGATTTTAAGGATTATGCCAACAAGTACAAGAATCTTAAACCAAAGTTCATAGCAGATATTCTTATTAATGCTCCTAAAGAGATTAAGGCAAGGTTTAATAAGGAAATAAATGTTTTTGAGTATGCTGATGAGTTATTCTCAAGAGCTGATTCTGAAATCATACCAATAAGTGCTGTTTTTGAAATACTAACAGAAATTGCTCATGGCAAAAAACCTGATTATGAGAAGTACAAAGGAGTGAGTGATGAGGAGCTTGAAAAAGAAATAACCAATCTCATAAAGAATAACAAGGATGCACCTATCAAGGCTTTGATGGGTATGGTGATGGCAAAGTACAGAGGCAAAATTGATGGCAAGAAAGCCATAGAATTCCTAAAAAAGCATAAGAAATAAGATTCTAAAAGAGGGGAATAATGTTTTCTAATAAGGTTGTTTTTCAAAAACCAGATTTCCAAGAGTTAAAAAAAGAATACGTTCTTGTAGATATGCATGTTCATTCAAAATACTCTCATGACGGTATTACTCCTATTAAGAGTTTAATAAAAAAAGCCAGAAAACTAGGAATTGGCCTTGCTATTACTGACCACCTCAGAGCAGAAGGAGCAATCAAAGCTGCTAAACAAAAAAGAGTCTTAATAATCCCTGGTATTGAAATCTCTGCTTTTGAAAACAGGGAGATCCTGCTCTACTTTTATTCTGTAAAGGATTTAAAGGACTACTATGAGAAATACTTAAAAAACAAGATTATTGTTCGTAAACCAGAAAAAGCAGGTCTTATTAAGACTTTCACTGCTGTTAGGTCAAGAATGAAAATGAAAGAGATTATTGAAAAAGCAGATAACTATAATTGCTTAAAGAGTATTGCCCATCCATACACATATCTTAATAGGAGCAGCTACTTGTTCTTTGCAAGAAAGAAAAGAGCAGGTTTACTGAGAAGGATTGAGGCTGTGGAGGTTTTTAATGCTGCACAGCGCCGCTTTATGAACAAAAGGGCATTGAAATGGGCTGTTAAGAGAAAAAAGGCTTTTACAGCCGGGAGTGATGCTCATAATCTAAGCGAGTTTGGTAGTGCAGTTGTTGCCAGTAAGTCAGACAGGGTTGAAGGCTTTCTTGATTCTATTAAGAAGAAAAAGAATCCTGTGATTGGCAAAGAAATAAGGTTTCCAAGTGTTCTTAAAACCATGTTTAAAACCCTGAATTATAAAAGGAAAAGAGACTGGTCAAAGGTTATAAAACTATAAGAATTTACTTAATCAACTTCTTTTTTAAATACAAGTAATTAGCACACCAAAGCATGCTTTCATCTGTATAGTAAAACAATGTCTTAAAGGGCTTACCATCCTTATCATACACTTCAAGAAAGTTCTTGTGCTTATCTATTTGCTTCTTATACTGAGCAAGATATTGTCTTGCAAGCTTCTTATCAATCATACTAACTATTCTTATGAACATCATACCTGCATGAACCCAGATTGCATCTCTCTCATAGTTACCTACAATAAACTCTGGATAAATCATTTTGTGCTCCTTAAACCTCTTTGAGTTGTACTTCAAAGGGAAAGGCTTGTCCAAACCTTGTTTTCTAATTACTTCAAGTGCTTTTCTTAGTATCTTCCTATCAGTTATCAAACCAGACCAAAAGGGAAGCACATTAGCATCACCAGAGATGATTTCAGTCTCTATAAGGTCGTCAAAAAAATATTTTCCATTCCAGAAATTGTCCATAATTAATTTTTTGTAATCATATTTCCTAAAAGGGTTATTCAAGATTTTTATTTCTTTTAAATCATTAGCTAGCATTCCAGTCATAACATTATCATAGCATGAACTTTCACGTTCAGCAAAGTCCTTCATAGAACTAAAATATCTATCTCTTCTTACAAGACCTGTGTTCTTATCAATAACAACAGCATAATATCTTTTTATCTCTTGATTAAGAAAAGTTTTATACTTCTTTATTAGTTCCTTGCCTTTTGCAACTTTAAGACTTCTGACAATAAAGGCAAGGGCATCAGGCGAATACCTGCCAAAAGGAAAAGTAAAGAGATTCCCTTTAGGACTAATAGTCTGTTTTATTATTCCATGCTTCTTATAAACACCCAGAGCATAATTAAGAGTATCTAGAACCTGTTTTCTATAACCAAGTTTTATCAATGCCTCTACACACCAACCAAAGTCTCTGGCATAGAACTCACAAAAATGACCGTTGCTAACCATGAAATACTTATTTTCCTTGTTATAACAATCAGTTATTATCTGGGAACATATGCTTTCATCATCTCCTTCATACCTCTTTATCCCTTTAGTCACTATCTTAAGCTTTCTAAGAAACATTCTCATAACTTCTGAGAAGTATACAAGCATCATTTTTTATCATTAACAGAAGGTCTGTTTATCCTTATATCTAACTTATGCCTCTTGCCATTTCTAAGAACACCCACTCCTACTACTGGCTTGTCACCATAAGCCTTTTTTATTATATTCCTGAAAGAGCCAAGATAGAGTGAGAGAATTAATGCTCCTAATACCCATAGCAGGTCTCTTGACCTTGTAATCATTGCAAGACCAATGCCTGCTGCTGCTGGTCCAATCCTGATAATTGAGAAGAGCGATGCCTGGAATGCTTCAAGGCTTCCAAGAGCCATAGGCAGAGGTATTAAAAAGGCCAGTCCTACCATAGAGAATACCATAAAGACCACCCCTAAAGGAACCTTAAGACCTAGCATTAAGAGAACAAGCTTGTACTCAGCCAATGAGAGAGCCAAACTTATAACTGATAATCCTGCTGCTATAAAGAATTCTTTTTTCTTAGTATTATAGAACTCAATTATTGGTTTTTCAAAATTAAAAATCATACTCTGATATTTTGCCAAGAATCTTAACTTGTGAAGCCTAAATATCGTGAATATATGGCTAAAGACAGGTTTGCCTTTGAGTACTCTGTAATAAAATCTCCATACAAGATAGATTGCAATAAGTGATATAAGCACTAAGGGTATAAGAATTTTTCCAGGAAGAGCATAGTCCAGTACAAGGATTATAACTCCACAGATAAAGAACAGGATTGCAAAGGATAATTCAATAGTTTTATCAATCATAACAGAGGACAAGCCTTCTCTAAAACTAAGACCTCTTCTCTTAAGCAGGGCTGCTCTGATAGGCTCACCACCAATCTTTGCTGTAGGGGTTATATAACTCACACCATAACCAATAATCCTGTAACCCAACAGTTTGTAAAAAGGTATTTTATGGCCAAGAGCATCAAGGACAATCTTCCACCTCAAAGACATGAAAAGTATGATTAAGACAGATGTTATAAGGTAAGCTAATACTAGTATTGGTGTGAAATTAGTAAAAGTGGATATTACTTCTTTGAAAGGATACTTAAAGAGAATTATAATTAAGAGGATTATACCCAATAATGCGGATGCTACTATACTCAGTACTTTCTTATTGAATAACTTCATTGTTCACGGACCTGAGGGGATTCGAACCCCTGATCTCCAGCTCTCGCCAACAGGTGAGCTCAAAAGCTCGCTTTTGTTGTTCACCAATAATAGGAGGCTGGTGCCTTATATGTCCAAGTTTATTGGATTTTTGCCCGTGGGACTAAGCTTGCGAAGCAAGCGCATGTCGCACTTTGCGCGTTAACCGAGCGTAACCGGTTACCAGACTAGGCTACAGGTCCATCATACCAGAAAAAGTGTATTAAGGTTTATTAATGTTTAGGTTTTTATCAAAACATTTTAATTAAGTAACATAACTCCATAAAACATGCCTCAAGATTATCAAATAAAACAACTACCACAAGACTTTGTTGTAAAAGAAATATCAGACATTAAACTAAGTAATAATGGAGAATACTCTATATTTAAGTTAAAGAAAAGGAACTACACAACAGAAAGAGCTGTTCAAGCAATAGCAGACGCACTTCACATAAACAGAAAAAGAATTGGTTATGCTGGTAACAAGGATAGAAATGCAATAACAGAGCAGAACATGAGTATAAGGAACATTAAGAAAGAGAGAGTAGAGAAATTAAAACTTAAAGATATAGAACTAAAATTTCTTGGTTATAGTAAAGAACCAATTTCTTTAGGAGATTTGAAAGGAAATAGTTTTGAGATTACTGTAAGAAATATTTTAGAGCAACCAAAAAAGGTTGAGAAGATTATTAATTACTTTGGAGAACAGAGATTCAGTAAGAACAATGCTGAGATTGGCAAGACAATCATTCAGAAAGACTTTGAGAAGGTAGTTGACAGAATCCTTGACAGTATTGGAGAAGAAGAGAAGAAGGTTATTGAGCACTTAAAAAAGAATAGAAATGACTTTGTCGGAGCATTAAAAACAATGCCTTGGAAAACCCTTAATTTATACATACATGCTTATCAAAGTAAATTATGGAATGATATAGTTAAAGAATTAATTAAGAAAAGAATAAAAGAAAATAAAATACCTTTAATTGGTTTTGCAACAGAAATTCAAGATAAAAATGTAAAACAGGTTGTGGAGAAAGTAATGCAAAACGAAAAGATTATATTTAATGACTTTGTAATCAGAGCAATACCAGATCTCAACAGTATTGGCACTGAAAGAAATTTATTTGCAGAGATTAAAGACTTGAAGATTGGAAAGCTTGAAAATGATGAGTTAAATAAGGGAAAGAAGAAAGTAAAAATTAGTTTCTCTCTAGGTAAAGGTAGTTATGCTACAGAGGTTGTTAAGGCTTTATTCTAAGAATAACCCAAACAAATTTAAATACACGATATCATTAATAATAAAAAGATGACCTTACTTCCAATATTGGCAACGTTATTTGGAACCCTAAGCGCATTTGCTAACTTTCCGCAGGCTTACAAGATTTTTAAAAGAAAAAGTGCCAAGGACATATCAATAATAACTTATTTAATTATCTTAGTTGGTGCAATCACGTGGTTCTTATATGGAATAGAACTAAAGAATCTCCCTCTTATCATAACCAACAGTATAGGCACAATCAGCGTACTCCTCGTGGTAATTGGCTGGTTCTTGTATGGGCGTACAAAAAAGTTAGATTGAAAACCACAACCTTTATAAACTTATTATGAATTCTTAATCATATGAAATGTGGTTCATACGAAGAGTTTTTTAAGAACTTTGCCAACAAGACCAAGTTCAGAATAATGATGCATCTAAAAAACAAGCCTATGAGTGTGAATGAGCTTTCTCAAACCATGAAAGAAGAACAGAGTAAAATCTCTCATAACCTTGCAAAGCTAACCAAGTGTAGTATCCTTAATGTTAAGCAGCAAGGGAAAAAAAGAATCTATTCCTTAAACAAAGAAACAGTTATCCCAATGATAAGATTAGTTGAAAAACATGTTGAAAAATGTTGTGACATGAGGTGTAAGAAATGAAAGAAATCTATCTTGATAATGCAGCCACAACCAAGCTTGACCCTAAAGTACTAAAAGCAATACTGCCTTTTTTCACAGAAAAGTATGGTAATGCTTCTTCAACCCATACCAAAGGAAGAGAAGCAAAACAAGCCCTGGAAAAAGCAAGAAAAACAATTGCAAAATCAATAGGTGCAAAACCAGAAGAAGTAGTCTTTACATCTGGTGGAACAGAGTCAAACAATTTTACTCTTAAATCAATTGCTTTTAATAACAAGCACAAGGGCAACCATATAATTACAACCAAGATAGAGCATGAGTGTGTTCTTAGAAGCTGTAAATGGCTTGAAAAACAAGGGTTTAAGATAACATATCTTGGTGTTGATAAAGAAGGCTTTGTAATACCAGAAGAACTTGAAAAAGCAATAACTCCAAAAACAATCATTGTATCAATAATCCATGGTAATAATGAGATAGGCACAATACAAGACCTTAAACCACTAGGAGAAATTTGTAAAAAACATAATGTGTATTTTCATACAGATGCTTGTCAGAGCTATACCAAAACAGAAATAAATGTTAAGAAACAACCAGTAGACTTAATCACATTAAATGCTCATAAGATTCATGGACCAAAAGGAGTAGGTGCTTTGTACATAAGAAAAGGAGTTAATATATCTGCTTGGCAGCATGGCGGAGGTCATGAACAAAATTTAAGGTCAGGAACAGAGAATATTCATGGCATTGTGGGCTTTGCACAAGCAGTAAAACTAGCCTTAAATAATAAGCATATAAAACACATGACTAGGCTAAGGGACAAGTTAATTAAAGAAGTGCTTAAGATTCCAGAAACAACCCTAAATGGTCCTAAAGGTGATAAAAAGCTATGTAATAATACCAACTTTGCTTTCAAGAGAATAGAAGGAGAAGCAATAGGAGGATATTTAGACTTAAAAGGAATTGCATCTTCAACAGGCTCTGCTTGCAGTGCAAAAACCCTTGAGCCAAGCCATGTACTACAAGCCATTGGTATGAGCAAAGCAGATGCTAATGGAAGCCTAAGGTTAAGTTTAAGTAGATTTACAACAGAGCAAGAAATAGATTATGTACTGAAAGTACTTCCAGGGATTGTTAAAAAATTAAGATTGATATCTCCTCTTTAGATTATTCCAAGCCACCAACTATATCCTCAAATACCTTGTCTATTGGCTGCTCACCATTAATTCTTAATAATATTCCTTTTTTCTCATAGAATTCTATAACTGGCTCTGTTTGCTCATGGAATTCCTCAAGCCTGATTTTAATAGCTTCTGGTTTGTCATCAGGCCTATGCTCAAGTTCTCCATTACACTTATCGCATATTCCTTCTTGTTTGGGTTTAATATATATGGTGTTAAACTCTGCTTTGCACTTAAAGCAAACCCTTCTAGCAGACATGCGCTTAATGCATTCTGCATCACTAACCTCTATCAAAATGCACTCCTTAACCTCTCTTTGCTTTTCAAGGAATTCTGCCTGAGTAAGACTTCTTGGATAACCATCAAGAATAAAGCCTTGTTTACAATCAGGTTCATCTAGTCTATCAAGAACAATCTCATTGGTTATTTCATCAGGCACAAAGACGCCCTTATCAATAAGCTCCTTAACTTTGTGCCCAATCTCTGTGTCATGTTTTTCTATTTCTCTGAAAATAACTCCTGGAGAGATATGAGGGATATTAATTTTTTTTGAGAGAAGCTCTGCCTGTGTTCCTTTTCCAGAGCCTGCAGGCCCCATAATAACAAAGTTATTCTCCAAAACACCCACCTCATCCAAAATAGCCTAATTCTAGTCTTGATTTGGTTTCTTTTTTCCAGTATTGCTTTACTTTATCCAGTATTTTTAAGAACTCTTGTTTCAGCTCTTTCCATTCCTTAAAGGTTTTGTTAATAAGCTCTGCTGCTAAGTCTTCTTCATGAGTAAAATCATTTATTAATAATTCCTTGTGATAATATGATATCTTTTTAAAGAGGTCAAAAATATTTTTTTTCTCATCATCAGAAAAACCCTCTGCTTCATACATATTAGCAAGATTATTTTCAGGCTGGATTATGTCTCCAAGTATTTTAAGAGTTTGCTCTAGTCTTTCATTCATCTTATTAATAATACCTCTTAGCAAAAATGTTGTTTCTTCTAGTTTTCCAATGCAGAACTCTTTGTCAAGCTCTTTAAGCTCTGGCAGGTTATACTTTTTTTTAAGAGTTTCATATTCCTTGGTCATGTCTTTTTCTTCTGGCATGGATGTATTGAATTAGTAATTGGTTTTAATATTTTTCCTTTATGCAAATGTGCTAAGAAAGTCATTAAAATCAAAAAGTTTATATATAACCTGGTGTCATACATAGATAATACTATACGATTACGTATACTATTTGTGTGGGCACCAGAACTCAGACATACAAAAAGCTGACATAGAACATACATTTGACATACATCTGTCATACAGAGGTTTGATGGTGGCAAAGAAAACAGAAGTGCTGAACATCAGGTTGCCCAAAGAGCTAATTCTAGAACTAGATTTTCTTGTCAAAAAAAAGGTGTTTAAATCACGCTCAGAAGCCATACGCGAATTTGCTAGAATGTATGTAAAGGAACAAGGAGGTGGAAAATGGTAGCCTCAATAGTTAGTGTGAGGATGCCATCCTCCTTGGTTCAGAAACTGAGAGAGTTAGCAGAAAAAAATCATTTTCTTGATGTAAGTGAAGAAGTAAGGAGCATAATAAAGGCTCAGATAAGAAAACACAAGCTCAGACTAGGAGAGATAAAGCCTATAGAAGAAGAAAAAGTAGAGCCAAAAATTCTCAGAGTTGATTATAAGACCAAGAACCTGGTAAAAGAAGAACTTATCACAAGACTAAAAAAGATGATAAAAGAGATAGAGAATGATTAATAAAACAATAACAGAAAAGAGTAGCATAATTCTGCTAAGCCTGGTAATATTATTTATCCTAAACTCCTTACTAGTATGTGCAAGAGTTGATTTAATAGCACCAGATGACAATACCTATACTAATCAGCTAAGCATAAGTCTTGATTACTATGTAAGCCTTGACAATGTTACTAATTGCACCTTAATCCTTGATTCAGAATTCAATATCACAGATACTAGTTTTAGCTATAATTTTACTAATTCCAGTTTTAATACATTTACATTAAACCTTAATGCAGGCTCCCACACTTGGAGCATTATGTGCAACTCTATTAATAACTCTGAGAGCAGTGAGCAAAGAAAAATAACTGTTGATATAATAGAACCCACTATCGTACTTGTCTCTCCACCAAATGACACTCAGATAAACTCCACTAACATAGATATAACCTTTATAGCCTTTGACACGTCAGCAGGGAATATTAGCTGTGATATACTACTAAACAACATTATTAATAAGAGTGTAATAGTTGAGGAGAGTGATAATGTTACATCTGTCACAACAAACATAACAGGCTTAAGTGATGGATTGTATGAATGGATGATAACCTGCTATGACCTAGCCAATAATTCAGCTACAAGTGAAACCAGAGTCTTCAAAGTCAACACTACAAGTCCAGAACCAGAATTTAATATCAACATAGAGAAAACAGAGTATGTTATTGGAGAGTATGGTTTGATGACAATAACTGCTCCTAATAGTACAAGTATAAGAGTAAAGGTATGCCCTGATCAACCTGGATTTGTAGAGTGCGAAGTGCCTGTTAATGCTCAGAATTTTATGAACTACCCATTCCAAGAATATCTGCCCTTTACTAACTATGAAGGAAAATATATATTAGAGGCTTACTTTAACTATAGTGGGATTGCAGAGGTACAAGAGCTTAACTATGAGGTCAAGAACAATATTAACATAGACATAGATGCTGATGATAGCCCAAGAAATAATATTCCTATAATCCTTGAAGCACAGGCAAGCGGAGGAGCAGGCACTCTTAACTATACCTGGCATCTGAGTAATGGCTCAACAGTAAACAATGACTGGGTGAACATAACATACACTGAGACAGGGGATTACACAGAAACAGTTGTTGTAAAAGACTCTTATAACAATACCAAGAATAAGAGTATAACAATAGATGTGAGTAATGCCTTTTACATAGAAATCATTGTAAAGGATTCTGTTACTAATGCTCCTATAAAGGGAGCCAGTGTTGAGATTAAGGATGAGCAAAAACAAACAGATACTTATGGCAAGGTATACTATTACTTAAGAGAAGGAAGAAAAGAAATAATAATCCTAAGAGAAAACTACTCAATATATTTTGATAAGCTGAACATAACCACGGATGAGACATTCATCATATTCCTAGAACCTCTGAGTATAACAGAACCCAAAGTAACCTTGTTAAGACCAGAGAATAATTCAAGAATAACAGGTCCTACAAATGAACTAGTGTTCAAAGCAGAATATAATAATCTCCTTAACTGCAGTATATACATTAATGAGGATAATGATGGCTTTTTCATCTACATAGGAAGCATAGAGGTAAGGGATAGTTCAGAGCAAAGGTTTGATGTTATAGAGCTTGAGAACAAGACTTATAGGTGGAAGGTTGATTGTATTGATAATAATGGTAATAGTGGTATAAGTGAAACCTGGGGGTTTATAGTAGGAGAAAACCCTTCTTCTGAAATGACTTTGAGTGCTGATCAAGAATCAGAAGACCTTAAGACATATGATCAAGAATCAGAAGATACTAAGACTTATAATGCTTGGATTAAAGAATTTGAGCAAATCCTGGATAAGCTTGAAAACCTGCCAAAGGATGAGAAAGAAGCAGCTGATGCTCTAGGAATTATAAAAACAATAAAAGACACTATTGAGGTTTTCAAGAATACAATAAGAGACTTGGACACGCTTAACTTTAGGAATGACTTGCCAGAAGAGGAAAAACAAGCAGAAAAAGAAAAGCTTATCACAAAAGCAGAAGAGGCTTATCAAACTACTCCTGTGAACATTGAGGTCCTTAACAGTGATTCGTTTGTTGACTACATAGACCAAACAGAGCTTACAGAATTATTAAAGGAATATCTTAAGGTAAAGAATGTCAGCAAAAAGCTTAATCAAAAGAAATTATTAGCATTCCTAGAGGACTTACAGAAAGAAATAGTAGTCTCAACAAAAACCAAGAATGCCAGGATTACATACAAAGATGGAACCAAGAGCGAACTAACTGCTGTTATCAGAGAGATAAAAACATATAACATCACCCAAGGAGCATTCATTCTTGAAGTCATCCCAAAAGAAGTGGTTCAGACAGCAGATGATATTCTAAGCTTATATGAATATGAGGTTATAAAGCAAGACCCAATAATCAAGTTTGAGCTAAAAAAAGACACAACAATTGTTTATTATTTTGAAAAGAACCTTAACTTAGAGTTGTTAAGGAACATAAGAACAGCTGTTTTCATAGACCCTGATTCAGTTGATGATGATAAAATAACAGGTTTCTTAGCAAAGAAGCTCAACACGCCTAAGCTAAAAGGAATAATTTTCATTCCAATCATAGTAATACTCATAGGAGGCCTGATATTTGTAGGTATAAAATACAATGGCCTTGATACAGCCAGGTATGTGTTTTACAAGCTTTATGGTTATAAAGACCTGCACCACATCAATGTTATTCTTAATGAGATAAATGATAATCTTGACACAGGTAATGTTGGCCAAGCCCTTGCATCGTATAAGGAAGCAAAAACAGTATATTCAGAACTATCAACCCTTGCAAAAAATGATGTGTATGAAAGAGTTGCTGAGGTTGCTACTAAAATAAAAAACAAATAAAAAATTCATTGGTAGCCACAAAGAAATGCATGAGACAATAATAGTAAACAAGATTCTTGAACAAGTTAACAAGAAGGCAAAAGGTAAAAAAGTCAAATCAATAACCTTGGAAGTGGGTGATCTTGCTCATCTGCTAGCAGAAGAGTTAAAAGGTTTCTTAATTA
>DAOWFR010000086.1 GCA_030637925.1 Methanobacteriota archaeon | reverse complement strand
TTTATAAATCAATTAATATTAGCAAACAATAGATAATCATGAACAAAGAAGAATATGAAAAACACATTCTCACACTAGGGCCTGTAAAGAAAGGAGATGTATCAGTACAAATATCACGGGCTGATGGTCAAATAGTAGGTATTTCTAAAGGCGGAGTACAATTCATGCATGGAGGAGGGCTGCCAGACCTTCTAAAAACAGAAGAAGACAAAAAAGGATGGCAGAATTCTGAAATAGTAATGTTTCCTATTGTAAGCCGTGCTAAAGATTACCAAGTATGGATAAAAGAAAAGAGTTACCCAATGGATCAGCACGGAATATCAAGAATACTGGGATTTGAAAAAACAGGAACACAATCCGACCTAGCTTCCTTAATTCAACGTCACGATGGCAGAACTTTGTTGCCTAATCCAAAGTATGAACAAGATGAATCAAGGCCAGAAAAATTACACTGGCCATTTGCATATGACATATATAAGGTGATACTGTTAAAACCTGATAGAGCAACAATAATATTTTATCTAAGCGGACCTAACAACAAAAACATGCCATATATGTTTGGATGGCACCCTGCATTCAAAATGTTCGGACCTCCATCAGAAGGAGTATTTTTTAATCTGACAAACCAGACGCACCGCCACCAAATAGACCTTGAAGAAGTCATAGATGCATCAAAAACAGGAGCATTAAAAATAAAAGGAATGCGTGAAATTCATTACATAAATGGGGCTGGAGGGCGTGGGATATCAGTGTATCATAAGTGTGGTTTTAAAAATATGATGCTCTGGTGCCCAGGGGAAGATAGCGGTATGTTCTGCATAGAACCAGTAACACACATACCCTTACCACCTGAAAAACAAATAAAACCACACTTCACAGACAACGACACTCACGATGTTCTTAAAAGAAAAGAAGTAAAAGAGTTTTCAGTAGAAATAATACCCTATACATTTAAACCATACAAAAAAAGCTTTTAATATCAACCCTCTCTTTCTTTCTGACTCTTCAACCCCCAATTATGATGACAATTCTTGCTATGACAAAAGAAATGCAACCTTTTAGGCTTATTATGGTTACCAGGAGTATGAACAATAGATACCCAATCACCCTTTTTTAGCTTAGAACCACAATAGCTACACTTAATATTCCTTTCTTTTATCAGTTTATCAGCATTCTTTTTATCTAAATCCTCAGCATACGCGTATTCATTGGTATAGCCTAGTCTTATCTTGTCTTTCATAGTTATACATAAACAAATACGTTACCTTTTTATATTCTTGTATTTTTCCCTATAAAATGGTTAAAAAAGCATTATTACTCACTAAATTCAACTATCAATTCACAAATGCAGGGGCAAAACCACTCAAAATAAGAAAAGTGGTTCTTCCTCTTGATAGAATGATTAGAAGGTATACTAATTTTACTTTCGGCTCAATGCCGCATTTAGGGATAGGCATTGTTGCCAGTGAACTGCAATCCCTTGGTTATAGTGTAGCAATAAACGACTTGCAAGACCCACCGGCCCGTGAACTAGCCTCACAAAGCGATTTGGTTGGAGTGTCTTTTTTAGACATAAGCTTTGATCATGTAATTAAATTGCTGCAAGACTTGGATCTAAGCAAAACAATTCTTGGGGGGTTGGGAGCCTCTGTTCTTGAACACAAAGTAAGAGAATCTTTTCCTAATGCCTCTATTGTTTTAGGTGAAAGCGAGGGCATCATAGAGGATATTGTTAATGACCTTCAAAAAAATGGATTAAAACAAACATACAAAAGAGACAAACCAGTTAATCTTCGTTACTTGTCTCCTAAGGAACCCTACCTAAGTAAGGAATATTCTTTTAGAGAACTCCCTGTTTTCAGGGATTCTTGGTTGCAGGTTCTAGAAATTGGAAGAGGATGTCATAATAAATGCAGATTCTGCTTGACTGATAACAAAATCTCCTATAAACCCATTGAGATAATTGAGCAGGAATTAAAGATTACCCCAAAGCATCGCAGAATGCTATTTCTAATTGATCAAAACCTGTGCTCTTATCCTGATGATTATCTTATTGATGTTTTCACACTCATCAACAAAACAGGGATGAGATGGGTAGGAGAAGGAACCATTGAGGATAAAATAGGCAACAGCAAACTTATGCAGCTAATGGCTAAAAATTGCTTTACGTTTCTTGCCGGTGTTGAGGATTTGCACTATCCTGATAATGCCCCTCCATCAAAAAGAAAGCTTGCGCATAACCTCCGCAGCAGAGTAAAGGAATTAAGAGACTATAACTTTCCTGTTTTTTACTCACTTATGTTTGGCAACGATGACCAAGTCTTCCCAGAATCATTTATAGAAAGCGCTAATAAAGTAAATGAGCTTGGAATCACAGTTAATGCCCATCTAACCACCCCAAGAGAAGGCACTTTATTCAACAGACAATTAGAGGAAAGCAATCGAATAATTGACAGGAAATATGCTCATAGAAATCAGAGACTAGTCGTATATGAACCAAAAAAAATGAGTATGCCTGAACTCAGAGCAGGGTTCACCAGATTCCATGAATTAGTATTTTCTCCTCAACAGATTGCAAAGAGAGCTGCAATCAACTCCTTTCAAAAAGGGATTAAATATAGTGCAGGCTTGGTATTAATCGAAGCCTATGGTTTTCTCTGGAAAACTGTGTTAAAATCCAGATATAACGCTGATGTTAAGAAATATTTTCATTAAAATTTTCATTAAAATAGATTTATATCTTGTTGATAGCGCCAGCGGCAGGATTTGAACCTGCAACTCCCAAAGGAAGCCGCTTTCGAGGCGGCCGCAATACCAGATTATGCGACGCTGGCAATAAAGAATAAGAAAGAATTCGTATGTTAAAAAAGGTTTCTATTATAAGTTAGTTCTATTCAAATGGCCTATACCCCTCACAAGATTTATCATTATAACCATCACACTTAACACACCCACTTCTTTTAAAAGCCTTGTATTGTCTTTGTTTATCCAGGTTATTTTTCCTGGCTTCTTTTGTTAGAACACTCTTAAGATATATCTTATCACAGCAGACAGCGATTTCCTCTAAAACATTTCTTTTTGGTTCTTGCTCAGCCATTTTTGTATTTACCCAACTAGTTTGCTGTAAATAAAGAAATATTAAAAAAATAAATAATTTTACGCAGGCATCTTAAAGACTGGAGGTCTGTTCTTGTCCAAAACAGTCACTTTAAAGGTCTGCTTGGTTTCAAATTCATCATCACTCACAATCACTGTTACTGTGTATTCACCTGCATCATCATAGGTTGTTGTGTAGGTTGCTGTGTTCATCCATCCCTTTATTTCTACTGTTAGCTCGTCTCCTTCTCTGTCAGTTGCATCTATGGGTATCTCTATTGTTTCACCCTCACTCACTTCAATATCATTTATCTTCTTAAGCACTGGTGGTGTGTTCTTCTGGGTTATGATTATTGTAAACTCTTTCTTAATGGTTGATTTACCATCATTAGCCAGCACACTTGCCTTGTAAGTTCCTGCATCTCCGACATGAGTCCTCCAAACACCATTCTCATCAAATGGCTCTGAGAAAGTAATAGTTACTTCATCACCATCAGGGTCAATTACTTCTGGGCTTATTGAAACCAGTTCTGTTTCCATGGCTGTTATATTCTCTGGCACGCCTGTTATTTCTGGTGCTCTGTTCACATCAAGCACTCTTATATTTACTGTGCTTGTAGCCTCTTTCTCCTTGTCCCTGACTTTTATCTGTACAGTGTACTCACCAGCATCATCATAAGTGGTTTCATAACTAGGTGCTTTCATAAACCCACTGTACTCTACTACAACACTCTCTCCTTCTGGGTCATATATATTACAGTCAAGCCTGATTGTTTCTCCTTCTTTAACAATCACTTCTTCTGGGCACTCAATCACAGGAGCTTTGTTAGCCTTGTGGATTATTATAAGCAAGTCCTGGCTTGTACTGTCCTTGCCATCACTTGCAGTGACTGTTATAAGGTACTGGCCTTCATCTCCTTCTTTTGTCTGCCATCTGCCATTCTCATTGAATGGCTCTGAAAAGGAATAATATACCATGTCTCCATCAGGGTCAATTGCCTCTGGTTTTAGCTCTAAAAGCTCTCCTTCTGTTGCTTCTATTATTATGCCTTCTTCTCTTGAAGGATATCGATAATCAAATTTTCTTTTATCTATGAGTTCACCATCTAAAGCTGAAAGTATATCAACCTCAACCTGGAACGGTTCTTCTTCCGTGGTGTAGCTTACACACCCATCTTCAAGATGCAAATCTTCTGATGTATACCTCTTACTTTTGCCCTTACAGTAAAACTTAGCTATTAATTGACCAAGAGCTATTTCCTTTGTCTCCACATCAACAGTCACTTTATTTCCAGCTAACCGAAGACTTTTGATCCTAGCCCTATAATCTGGCACAA